>NZ_AP027081.1:4360000-4524604 GCF_030295425.1 Mesoterricola sediminis
CGTCGCTGGGGGCGGCGTCGAGGGTGTGGTGCCAGACCTTCACTGTCCCGCCTCCTTGTCCTTGGGCGGCCAGAGGAGGCTGGCGGCGATGCAGCCGGCGAGGATGGCGGCGATGACGAGGAGGGAGACGCCGATGCCCACGTGCACCCAGTGGGAGAGGCACATCTTGATGCCGACGAGGGCGAGGATCACGGCCAGGCCGGTGCCCAGGTGATGGAACTTGTCGATCATGCGCGCCAGCAGGAAGTAGAGGCTCCGCAGGCCGAGGATCGCGAACACGTTGGAGGTGTAGACGATGAAGGGATCCCGGGTGACGGCCAGGACCGCGGGGATCGAATCCACCGCGAAGACCAGGTCGGTGATCTCCACCACCACGAGCACCAGCAGCATCGGGGTGGCGTAGAACCTGTGGTTCCGGCGGTGGACCAGGTGGGAGAAGCCGCCCTCGGGATCGTAGGGGACCACCTTCCTGAAGACGCGGGCGGCGGCGCCGTTCCTGGGATCGGCGGGCTCGTCGTCCTGGGTCAGCAGCATCTTGATGCCCGTGTAGAGGAGGAAGCCGCCGAACACGAAGGTCATCCATTCGAAGCGCCTGAGCAGGGCGGTGCCGGCGAGGATCATCGCGGCACGCATGACGAGCGCCCCCAGCACGCCCCAGTAGAGGACGCGGTGCTGGTTCCGCCGGGGCACCTGGAAGGCGCCGAAGACCAGGACGAAGACGAAGAGGTTGTCCACGCTCAGGGACTTCTCGAGGAGGTAGCCCGCCAGGTACTCCCCGGCCTTCACGGGGCCCATGTATTTCCACACCGCCGCGTTGAAGGCGAGGGCGAGGAGGATCCACACGGCGGTCCAGGCCCCGGATTCCCGCATGCTCGGCTCATGTTCCTTGCGGTTGAAGATCCCCAGATCCAGCGCCAGCATGACGAAAACGATGAGGTGGAATCCCAGCCAGGCCCACCAGGGTGCGGAGTCGAGAAGCGCGTGGAACAAGTTGCCTCCAGAGCCTCAGTTTAGAGGAAGATTCAAGGATGAGCCTCCCCCGCTTTTTCCTCGCCACCCCCGAGCCGGCCGCGGAGGGCGGCCTCGTGCGCCTCGACGCGGGCCAGGCCCGGCACCTCCGCGCCCTCCGCCTGGGCCCCGGGGCCGCCGTGGAGGTGGTGCTCCCCTCCGGGGCGTGGCTCGGCGACGTGGCCGAGGCCGGCCGGGACGCCGCCTCCATCAGGCTCGCGCGGCCCCTGGATGAGCCGCGGGAGGCGGCGGACCCCATCACCGTCTGGCTCCCGCTCACGGCCCAGCTCTCCCTCGTGGACGACATGCTGCCGCCCGTCGTGGAACTGGGGGCCGCCGAGATCCGGCTCGTGGCGTGGAGCCGCAGCGAGGACGATCCCAGGCGGACCCTGGCGCGCATGGAGCGCTGGCAGCGCATCATCCAGGGGGCCTGCGAGCAGAGCCACCGCAACCGGATCCCCGTCCTGGCGCCCCCGGTCCCCTTCCGCGCCCTCCTGGACGCGTCGCCGGCCCAGCGCTGGGTCGCCTATGAGGTCCCGGCGGGAACGCCCAACCCCGGCCTGGGCCCCGGCCCCATCGAGATCGCAAGCGGGCCGGAGGGCGGCATCTCGGACGCGGAGATCGGCGCCCTGAAGTCGGCGGGGTGGATTCCCGTCTCCCTCGGGGGCAGCGTCCTCCGGGCCGTCACCTGCCCCACCGCGCTCCTGGGCGCCCTCCGGTTCCTGAGGCCCTAGCCTTTCACGATCACCCAGAGGCCCACGGCCACGAAGGCGGCCCCGGCGACGTACTTCACGACGGATTCCGGGATCACCTTGAAGAGGGCGCCCCCGACCAGGACCCCGATGGCGGTGGCGCACACCAGGGCGGCGCTGGCCGCCAGGAAGACCGTCACCAGCGCGCCGGAACGGGCCGTGGCCGTCATGGCGGCGAGCTGCGTCTTGTCCCCGAGCTCCGCGAGGAACACTGTGACGAAAGTCGCCCAGAAGAGGGATTTGTCCATGGCCTGCTCCCGTGACAGTCTAGAGTGCGACGGTTTTCAGGCACACTAGGAACCATGGCACTCGCCCAATTCGATCTACCCACGGATTACGTCGACTCCCCGTCGACCCTGGCGGAGGCCCTGCCCCACTGGTTCGCCGCCAACATCCTGGCGGTGGACATCGAGTGCAGCCTCACCGGCTTCCACCACTGCGTGCTCGCGCTCCTCCAGGTCGCGACCCACGACCGGGCCTGGCTCGTGGACCCCCTGGCGATCCCCGACCTGATGCGCCCCACCCTGCGGGCCATGGCCGAGGTGCCCTGGATCGTCCACGACTTCTCCGGGGACGGCATCGTCTTCAAGCGCATCTACGACGTGCTGCCGGCCTCCGTGATGGACACCATGCTCCTGGCCCGGACCCTGGGCTACCCCCAGCCCGGCCTCAAGACCATGGCCAAGCTCAAGCTGGGCGTGGAGATTCCCAAGGAGGAGCAGGACTCCAACTGGATGTACCGGCCCCTGCGGCCGGCCCAGGTCAGCTATGCGGCCCGGGACGCGGCGCTGCTGCTGCCCCTGCTCCGCGCGCTCGCGGCCGAGGCCGAGGCGCGCCGGGACGATCCCGAGATCGGGCCCCGCCTGGCCCAGCTGCCCGGCGAGATGCGCCGGACCCTCCAGCGGGTGCGCACGTACCGCCCCCCCACGGATCACCCCGTCGTGGACAAGATCCGGCAGATGGGCCTCGGCGAAGCGGCCGTGGAGCGGGCCCGGAAGCTCACCCACCTGCGCAACGTGTGGGGCAACCAGGGGGATGTGGCGGCCGTCATGGAGCTGGGCAACCGCTGGATCCTGGCGCGCCTGGAGCACCCCCCCCGCACCCGGGAGGCCCTCGAGCGGTGCATCCCCAATCCCCGGTTCCGGCGGAACCGCCTCGACGCCCTCTGGGAGATCTTCAGCGGGAACTGACCGTCCCCGTGAGACACTGCATCCAGCACGCAGCAGGAGCCTAGGATGAGCCAGGAAGGACTGATCGTTCATTTCCCCAGCGCGCTGCCGGGCTTCCCCGACCTCCGGGACTTCCGCCTCCTGGAGCCGGAGGGGGGCTATCCGCTCAAGTTCCTCCAGGCCGTCGAGCGTCCCGAGATTTCCTTCACCTGCATGGACGCCGCCACGGTCAAGCTGGACTACGATGTGCCCCTGGGCGACGACGAAAGCCGCCTCCTGGGCCTGACGTCCCCCAGCGAGGCCCTGGTCCTCGCCATGGTCGTGGTGCCGGCGCAGGACCCCCGGCGGATGACGGCCAACCTCGCCGGTCCGCTCGTCATCAACACCCGCACCCGGGTGGGGTGCCAGGTCCGGCTGGACACGCGCGCCTTCCCCCTGGAATATCCGGTCCTCCTCCCCCCGGAACAGGACGTGCTCACCTTCCAGGACGGCCTGGTGGGCTTCCCGGACCTGCACCGGTTCCAGCTGCTGGAACCCTCCGACGCCTATCCCTTGAAGTTCCTCCACCCCCTGGACCGGGAGGACATCCACTTCGTGTGCATCGATGTGGCGGCCATCAAGCCGGACTACCAGGTGCCCCTGAACGAGGAGGAGGCGGAGGCCCTGGCGATCGAGCAGCCCTCCGACGCCCTCGTCCTGGCCCTCGTGGTCGTGCCCGAGGATCCCCGGCTCATGACAGCCAACCTGGCCGGCCCCATCCTCGTGAACCTCCGGACCCGCCAGGGCCGGCAGATCGTGCTCAGCAGCGAGAAGTTCCCCTTGAAATATCCCGTGATCGGCGACAACTAGCCGGAAAGGGGACCATGCTGGTCATCACCCGAAAGCTCAATCAGTCGCTCATCATCAATGGGAACATCGAGGTGTTCGTCGTCGGCCTCACGAAGGAAGGGGTGCGCCTGGGCATCAAGGCCCCCAAGGACGTCCAGGTCCACCGGCGCGAGGTCTTCGACGACATCGCCGCCCAGAACCGCGCCGCGACCACCCAGGCCAAGGAAGGCGGCCTGAGCCTCCAGGACGCCGCGGCCCTGCTGCGGTCCCGCCTGGCTAAAGCCAGGCCGGACCAGGACCGATAAGCCAGGGGTAGGAGTCCGCCTTGGAGACCGCATCCCTTTCCACCGAATCCGTCCTCGCCGCCGCCATGGCCCCGGTGGCCGGCGCCTACAGCGTCGGCGTGGCCCGGAAGGCCCTGGACGTCACCCGCGCCGAGGGCGAGGCCCTGGTCCGCATGCTGGACGCCGCGGGCGGGATCGGCCAGAACGTGGACACCACCGCCTGAAACCCGGAGAGGAGAGCACCATGAAAGTCGAATCGGCAGCCGCGTCTCAAGCGAAGGTTCAGAAGACCGAGCAGACCTCCACCCCTCAGCGGGCGGAGGCCCAGCAGCGGGCCCAGGCCCAGCAGCGCCTCCAGACCCAGGCGGAAGCGCGCAAACAGCCTGCCAACCCGCCCCACCTGGGCTCGAAGGTGGACACCACGGCCTGAACGGCCCCGGTAACGAGGAAAGCCGCCGGACCGCCCCAGGGGCGGATTCCGGCGGCTTTCCTTGCGTCTACTTGAGGTAGGGCTTCAGGAAGCGGCCCGTGACGCTGCCCTTGTCCCGGGCCACCTCCTCGGGGGTGCCCGTGGCGATGATGCGCCCGCCCTCGCCGCCGCCCTCGGGCCCCATGTCCAGGATCCAGTCGGCGGTCTTGATGACGTCCAGGTTGTGCTCGATGACCACGACGGTGTTCCCGGCCTCCATGAGGCGGTGGATCACCTCCAGGAGCTTCTGGATGTCCTTGAGGTGGAGGCCCGTGGTCGGCTCGTCCAGGATGTAGAGGGTCTTGCCCGTCTGCCGCTTGGACAGCTCCCGGGCCAGCTTGACCCGCTGGGCCTCTCCGCCGGAGAGGGTGGTGGCGCTCTGGCCCAGGCGGATGTAGCCCAGGCCCACGTCCACCAGCGTCTGGAGCTTGTTGGCGAGGGTCGGGACGGGCTCGAAGATGCCCAGGGCCTCCTCCACGGTCATGGCCAGGATGTCGGAGATGCTCTTGCCCTTGTAGTGGATCTCCAGGGTCTCCCGGTTGTAGCGCTTGCCCTTGCACTGCTCGCAGGTGACGTAGACGTCGGGGAGGAAGTGCATCTCGATGCGGATCAGGCCGTCGCCCTCGCATTTCTCGCACCGGCCGCCCTTGACGTTGAAGCTGAAGCGCCCCGGCGTGTACCCCCGGGCCCGGCTTTCGGGGAGCTGGCTGAAGAGTTCCCGCAGGGGCGTGAAGAGCCCGGTGTACGTGGCCGGGTTCGAACGGGGCGTGCGCCCGATGGGGGCCTGGTCGATGTCGATGACCTTGTCGATGAGCTCCAGGCCCTTGATGGCCTTGTGCCGGCCCACGACGTGGACGCCCTGGTGGAGCTGGTTGGCCAGGGCCTTGTAGAGGATCTCGTTGACGAGGGTGCTCTTGCCGGAGCCGGAAACGCCGGTCACGCAAGTGAACAGGCCGATGGGGAAGGCCGCGTCCACCTTCTGGAGGTTGTTCTCCTGGGCGCCGAGCACCTGGATGACGCCCCGGGCGGCCTTGCGGCGCTTCCGCGGGACGGGGATGTGCTCCTTGCCGCAGAGGAAGGCCCCGGTGACCGAGGTGGCGCTGCGGGCGATCTCCTGGGGGGTGCCCTGGGCCACCACGCGGCCCCCGTGCTCGCCGGCCCCGGGCCCCAGGTCCACCACGTGGTCCGCGGCGAGGATGGTGTCCAGGTCGTGCTCGACCACGAACACGCTGTTGCCCAGGTCCCGCATCTCCTTGAGGGTGGCCAGGAGCTTCTGGTTGTCCCGCTGGTGGAGGCCGATGCTGGGCTCGTCGAGCACGTACATGACGCCCTGGAGCTTGGACCCGATCTGGGTGGCCAGGCGGATGCGCTGGCCCTCGCCGCCGCTGAGGGTGGCCGCGGAGCGGTCCAGGGTCAGGTAGCCCAGGCCGACGTCGTCCAGGAAGCCCAGGCGCTCCTTGATCTCCTTGAGCACCTTGCCGGCGATGACGGCCTCGGTGCCCTCCAGGGCGAGGGCGTCGAACCAGGCCCGGGCCTCGCGCACGCTCTGGGCGCAGACGCCGGCGATGTGCTTGCCCTGGACGAAGACGGACAGGATCTCGGGCTTGAGGCGGGTGCCCTCGCAGGTCTCGCAGGGGATGACCCGCATGGACTCCTCCATCTCGGCCCGGATCTCCTCGCTCGTGGTCTCCCGGTAGCGGCGCTCCAGGTTGCCGATCACCCCCTCGAACTCGTGCATGAACTCGTAGCGGTTCCCCTTGTTCTGGTAGACGAACTTCATCTTCCGGTCGAGGCCGTGGAGGAGCACCCGCCGCACGTCGGCGCTCAGCTTCTTCCAGGGGGTGTCGAGCTTGAACCCCATGGCCTTGGAGAGCTGGGCCAGGAACTGGCCGCGCCAACCGTCCTCGCCCGCCGTCTTCCAGCCGCTGGCCGTGAAGCAGCCCTGGGCGATGCTCAGGTCGGGGTTGGGGACGATGAGCTCCTCGGCGAACTGGCGCTTGAAGCCCAGGCCGTCGCAGGCGGGGCAGGCGCCGAAGGGGGAGTTGAAGGAGAAGGAGCGGGGCTCCAGGTCGGGCAGGCCCTGGCCGAACCGGGCGCACGTCACATGGTTGCAGGCCAGCTTGCTGGAGAAGAGGCGCTCCTCGCCGCCCAGGTCCACGAGGGCGGACCCTTCGGCGAGGCCGCAGGCGATCTCGAGGCTGTCCGCCAGGCGGGAGCTGATGCCCTCGGCGTTCTTGAGGCGGTCGATGACCACCTCGATGGTGTGCTTCTTCTGCTTGTCCAGGTCGGGCAGGCCGTCGGTGAGGTCCAGCATCTCGCCGTTGACCCGGGCCCGGATGTAGCCCCGCTTCATGAGGTCGGCCAGGAGCTTCTTGAACTCGCCCTTGCGGGCCCGGACGACCGGGGCCATGACCTGGATCCGGGTGCCCTCGGGACGGGCCAGGATCTGGTCGGCCATCTCCTGCACGGTCTGGCTGGAGATGGGCCGGCCGCAGGCCATGCACATGGGCTTGCCCACCCGCGCGAAGAGCAGGCGGAGGTAGTCGTAGATCTCCGTGACGGTGGCCACGGTGGACCGGGGGTTGCGGCTGGTGGTCTTCTGCTCGATGGAGATGGCCGGGGAGAGCCCCTCGATGCTGTCGACGTCGGGCTTTTCCATCTGGTCCAGGAACATGCGGGCGTACGAAGACAGGCTCTCGACGTAGCGGCGCTGCCCTTCGGCGTAGAGCGTGTCGAAGGCCAGGCTCGACTTGCCGCTGCCCGACAGGCCCGTGATGACGACGAGCCGGTTCCGGGGAAGGGTCAGGTCGACGTTCTTCAGGTTGTGGACCCGGGCGCCCTTGATCGTGATGCTGTCCATCCTCACCTCGAATTCCGATCTTACGCCAAATTTTCGCATGCGGCCAAGGGGACCTGCTTTTCCGCCCCGGGCGGACCCGGACATAGAATGGTCGGATGCACGGCCTGGACATGAGCGTCCTGCTCCACCGCGCCCTCGAGGCGCGGCTGGGGCGTCTCATGGAGATCCTGGGCGGCCCCGCCTGGGCCGGGGACCCGGGGGCCCTCCACGACGCCCGGGTCGCCTCGCGGCGGGTCCGGGCCGTCCTGGACCTGGTCCGGCCGGACTGCTACCCCGGCCTCCAGCGCCACCGGCGCGCCCTGCGCCGCCTGACCCGCGCCCTGGGGACGCTCCGGGAGCTGGATGTCCACACCGCCTTCCTGGAGGACTTGGCCTGGCGCCTGCCCGGGGTGACCCCCGGGGCGGCCCTGGAGCATGCCCTCGAAGGCCTGGACCGCCAACGGAGGAAGCGGAGAGCTCACCTGGCCGCCGACCTGCCCCTGCGGGGCCTCCGTCGCCTGCCCGAGCTCCTGGAGGTGCCGAGCCTGCCGGAGCCCTTCCGGCCGAGTCGCCTCGCCGACGACGTCTGGGCCGCCCTCGGCCCCCGCTTCGACGAGGCCTTCGCCCTCCTCCCCGGGCTCCTGGAGCTGGAGGACCCGGAGGCCCTCCACCGGGCCCGGATCCGCCTCAAGCGCCTCCGCTACGCCCTGGAGGCCCTCGCCGGCGCCTGGCCGGAGCCCCCCGCCCCGGCCCTGGCGGGCCTGAAGGACCTGCAGGCCGCCCTGGGGGAGCACCACGACCTGGCCACCCTCGAGTCCGGGCTCCAGCGCCTCCTGGCGGGCCTCGAGGGCCGCGGGCGCCGGATCCTCGCCCAGGGCCTCGTCGAGCTCCTGGCCTGCGCGGGTGACGCCCGCCTGGCCGCGTTCCACCGGTTCCGGACCGCGGCGGCCGCCGCCCCGTCCCGGCCGCTCCGGTCCGGCCTGCGCCTGGGCCTGGGCCTTCCCGAGGAGGAGACCCCTTGACCTTCGCCCCGATGGCCTGGTTCCGCAGCCTCCACGCCAAGCTCTTCACGGTCACGGCCCTCGTGACCAGCCTGCTCACCATCGCCGTGGCCTATTCCATCACCCGGAACAGCCGCCGGGAGCTGGAGAACTACACCCGCAACCTGGCCTTCGAGACGTCCTCCGTGGTCGAGACGGAGATCCTCCAGCGCTGGGACAAGGATTTCCACGACTTCAAGGACAAGCGCAAGATCGAGGAGCTCCTGGAGGGGCTGGCCGGGCCGGACCGGAGCATCTTCCGCATCGACGTCTTCAAGCGGGAGGAGGGGGACACCGTCTCCCTGGTGACGTCCTCGGGCGACGACGATGCGGTGGAGTGGGGCAAGGAGATCGGCAGCTACATGCGCGGCAAGCCCCAGGCGGAGATGGTCAACCTGAACACGGGGACCCGGGCCTGGAAGTTCTACCTGCCCATCCGCAACCCCGTGAAGGGACGCCCTCCCCTGGGCCTGATCCGGACCTACTGCGACCTGGAGCACTGGGAGACGGTCTGGGAGCACAACCTCAAGAACACCTACGTGCGCCTTCCCCTCGTCCTCCTCGGGGAGTTCATCCTCCTCTGGGTGATCCTGGCCACGGTGGTCACGGAGCCCATCCGGAGCATCACCGACGCCATGAGCCGCCTCCAGGCGGGGGATCCCAGCGCCCGCACCGACGTGCGATCCACGGACGAGCTGGGCATCATCGCCGATCGCTTCAACCAGATGGCCGCCCAGCTCGAGCGGGCGGGACAGGAGCGGGAGGCCCTCATCGAGGAGATCCGGGGCTTCAACGCCACCCTCCAGTTCCGCATCGAGGAGGCGCTGTCGGCGCTCCAGGCCAAGAACCGCGAACTGGAGCAGCTGATGGAGGGCAACGCGCTCCTCCGGGAGGAGCTGGGACAGCAGGAGCGCCTGGCCATCGCCGGCCAGCTCACCGCGGCCTTCGCCCACGAGGTGGGCACGCCCCTCAACCTCGTGAACAGCCACCTCCAGCTCCTGGAGGCCCAGCCCGGGCTCGACGAGAAGACCAATGAGCGCGTGGCCGTCATCCGGGCCCAGATCGAGCGGGTGGGGGACATCGTGCGGCGGATGATGAGCGTCACCCGCCGCCCCCGCCTCCACACGGAGGCCGTGCCCTTCGGGCCGCTCCTGGCCGACCTCCAGCGCCTGTGGAACCCCACGCTGGCGGCCCACAACGTGACCTTCGAGACCGAGGCGCCCGAGGGCTGCGTGCTCAGCGTGGACCGCAGGCAGATGGAGCAGCTCTTCCTCAACCTGGTGAACAACGCCGTCGACGCGATGCCCGAGGGCGGGCGCCTCGCCCTCGCGGTGAAGGCGGATCCGGAGGGGCCCCGGTGGCTCATCAGCCTCTCCGACACCGGCACGGGCATTCCGGAGGAGCTCCTGGCCAAGGTCTTCAAGCCCATGTTCACGACCAAGCCCGAGGGCAAGGGCACCGGCCTGGGCCTGGCCATCTGCCGGGAAATCGTGCGGGCGCACGGCGGCGAGATCACCCTGGAAAGCCGGGAGGGCGAAGGCACAACCATCCGGTTCCCCTTGCCCGCCATGGCATAATGCCTCATGAAAAAGATTCGGAAAGCTGTCATCCCCGTCGCGGGCCTCGGCACCCGCTTCCTCCCCGCCACCAAGGCCCAGCCCAAGGAGATGCTGCCCCTGGTGGACAAGCCCGTGATCCAGTACGTGGTCGAGGAGGCCATCCACCAGGGCATCGAGAACGTCGTCCTCATCACGGGCCGGGGCAAACAGGCCATCGAGAACCATTTCGATGTGGCCTACGAGCTCGAGGAGACCCTCTCCCGCCGGGGCAAGACGCAGGACCTGAAGCTGGTCCAGGGGATCACCCACATGGGCCAGTTCTCCTACGTGCGCCAGGGCGAGCCCCTGGGCCTGGGCCACGCGGTGCTCTGCGCGCGCCACGCCGTGGGCGACGAGCCCTTCGCGCTCCTGCTGGGGGACGACGTCTTCGACGAGAAGGACCCGGCCCTCGGCGCCCTCATCGCCGCCTACGAGGCCACGGGCAAGTCCGTGGTCGGCGTGCAGGAGGTGCCCGAGGCCCACGTGAGCCGCTACGGGATCGTGAACCCTAGGCCCGCCGGCGGCGGGACCTGGTGGGACGTGGACCGCATCGTGGAGAAGCCCTCGCCGGACAAGGCCCCCAGCCGCTGGGCCGTGGTCGGGCGCTACGTGGTGCTGCCCGAGGTCTTCGATCACCTGGCGAAGCTCGAGCCCGGCGTGGGCGGGGAGTACCAGCTCACCGACGCCCTGATGAAGATGGCCGCCGAGGGCCGCCTCGTGGCCGCCCCCATCCCGGCCCTGCGCTACGACACCGGGGACAAGCTGGACTACCTGCGGGCCAACGTGGAGTTCGCCCTCAAGCGCGAGGACCTGGGCGGGCCCTTCCTGGCCTACCTGAAGGCCCTGGCGGCGTCCCGGGACTGAGGCCCCTCAGGCCTCCGGAGCCCCGCGCTCGATCAGGAGGTGGAGGAGGGTCACCGCGGCCGGGGTGATGCCCGGGATGCGGGAGGCCTGCCCGAGGGTCTCGGGCCGGTGGCGCTGGAGCTTCTCCTTCACCTCGTTGCTCAGGCCGGGCAGGTGCTCCACCCGGAAGTCGACGGGGATGCGCACGTGGTCCCAGGCGCGCTGGCCGGCCAGGATACGGGCCTCCCGGGCGTGGAAGTCCTGGTAGCGCGCCTCGAAGAGGAGGAGGTCCCGCTCGGCGGCGGGTTCCCAGCCGGGCTGGGGCGCGTCCCAGCCCTCGAGGAGGGCCAGGGCCGCGTCGGCCAGGTCCGGCGTGATCTGCTGGCGCTTGAGGAGGTCGAAGAGGCTCAGGCCCGCGGCCAGGCTCAGGCCGGCGGCCGCGGCCACCGGCCCGAAGGGGGAGGTCGGCGTCACCCAGGCCTCCCGGCACTGGTCGTGGAGCCGCGCGCGGCGCCCGGCCTTGGCCTCCGCCCGGGCCAGCTCCGCCGGGGCCAGGGCCCCCACCTCCCGGGCCACCGGCAGGAGGCGGGTGTCGGCGACGTCGCAGGCCAGGCCCAGGCGGTGCTCGGCCCGGGCCGTGAGCATGCGGTAGGGCTCATCCGTGCCCTTGGTGACGAGGTCGTCGATCATCACCCCGATGTAGGCCTGGTCCCGGCCCAGGATCACCGGCGCCTGGCCCCGGAGCCAGCGGGCGGCATTGATGCCCGCCATCAGGCCCTGGCCGGCGGCCTCCTCGTACCCGGTGGTGCCGTTGATCTGGCCGGCGAACCAAAGGCCTGGCAGGCCGTCCACGGCCAGGCCCCGGGTGAGCTGGAGGGGATCGAAGCTGTCGTACTCGATGGCGTAGCCGGGGCGGAGGATCTCCGCGGCCTCGAACCCGGGGAGGCTCCGGACCATGCGCTCCTGCACGTCCACGGGCATGGAGGTGGAGAGGCCGGCCAGGTAGATCTCCTGGGTCTCCAGGGAATCCGGCTCCACGAAGATCTGGTGGGAGGTCTTGTCGGGGAACTTGACGAACTTGTCCTCGATGGACGGGCAGTACCGGGGCCCCACGCCCTCCACGTGGCCCCCGTACATGGAGGACCGGTCCAGGTTCTCCCGCACGGCCCGCTCCGTCTCGGGGGTGGTGTGCACGATGTGGCAGGGCACCTGGGGCAGGTGGATGCCCTCCCCGTAGAAGCTGAAGGGCCGCGGATCCGGGTCCCCGGCCTGGGCCTCGAGCCGGCTGAAGTCGATGGTGGCGCGGTTGATGCGGGGGCTGGTCCCGGTCTTGAGGCGCCGGCAGCGGAGACCCAGGGCCCGCAGCTGGTCCGCCAGCTGGGTCGAGGGGGGCTCCCCGGCCCGGCCCGCGTCCACCTTGCGGGCGCCGATGAGGATGCGGCCGTTGAGGAAGGTGCCCGACGTCAGCACGGCGGCGTCGCAGGGGAGGAAGGAGCCGTCCTGGAGCTCCACCCCCTCCAGGCGCCCGCCCTCCCAGCGGAAACAAGCGGCCATCCCCTGGACCAGGCGAAGGCCGGGCGTGGCCTCCAGGGCGTTGCGGGCCGCGATGCGGTACTTGACCCGATCCGCCTGGGCGCGCGGTCCTCGGACCGCCATGCCCCGGCTGCCATTGAGGATGCGGAAGTGGATGCCGGATCGATCGGCCAAACGACCCATCAGGCCGCCGAGGGCATCCAGCTCCCGCACCATGTGGCCCTTGCCCACGCCTCCGATGCTGGGGTTGCAGCTCATCTGGCCGATCTGGTCCAGATTCATGGTGAGCAGGGTGGTGGGAACGCCCATGCGCGCGGCGATGTGCGCCGCCTCAATGCCCGCATGTCCGCCACCGATGACCACCAGCCGCATGAAAACCCCTCGGAGGCAGTCTAAAGGAAATCAGCCCCGGGTCACCCCGTCCGCCATCTCATCGGCGGTGGCGCACAGGTCCTGGCCCAGCCGCCGGGCCCGGTCCCGCACCCGGATGCCCAGGTCCTTGAGGTCCGAGCGGAGCTCGGGCCCCGACTTGGGGGTGGTCAGGGCGACCACGGCCGCGCCGAGGATGAAGAGCATCAGGCCTGAACCGGGGAAGTCGCGTGAGTCACTCATCGTTTTTCTCCTTGCGATGGGCAGCGCGCCGGCGCCGCCTGATGAAATCTAGGCCAATCCGGAGCGCTGTCACGAGGCCTTCGACCAGGGATCCGGCCCCGCGCCCGAACAGGCCCATGACGCCGCGAAGAGCCGAGCTGGCCATCAAGCCGGCGGTAGCCGGCCCCTCGAGGGTGCGTTCCACCAGGGCCGCGGTCCGGTCCACCTGCAACCGGACCTGATGGACGTCCTCGGTGATCTGGCGGGCATCCACCCGGAGACTCTCCGCCAGCGCCTGGACCGCCTGGGCGGTCTTTTGGAGCTGGAGGATCAGTGACACCAGGAAGGCGGCCACCACCGTGATCACGACGGTCAGCACGATCTGCAGGGCATGGTCCATGTCTGCCTCCGGAAAAGCCACCCCAATGTAGGTAGCCGCCCACCCGGGAGCCAGTTTTATGGGACAATCGCCCCATGAGACAGCGGATGAACCCCGAGGAGCGCCGGGAACGCCGACGGCGGGTCGTGGCCCGTTCCAAGTTCGCCCTGCCTTCAGCCGTCACCCTCCTGTCAGTCCTGTGCGGCTTCTCCAGCGTCGTGATGTCCATCAACGCCGCCGGGGGCCATCCGGGCGTCTACTTCCTGTGGAGCGCCGGCCTCCTCCTGGCGGCGGGCGTCTTCGACGGCCTCGACGGCCGCATCGCCCGGGCCACGAACACGGCCACCGAGTTCGGGGTCCAGCTGGACTCCCTGGCGGACGTCCTCAGCTTCGGCATGGCGCCGGCCATCCTGGCCTACCGCTACGGCTTCTTCCAGCTGGGCCTGACGGACCCGACCCTCCGGGCCGTGGGCTGGGGGGCGAGCTTCTTTTTCGTGGCCTGCGGGGCCCTGCGCCTGGCCCGGTTCAATGTCCAGGTGGGCAGCGTGGACTCCCGGTTCTTCGTGGGCATGCCCATTCCCGCCGGCGCCGCCTGCGTGGCCGCGGTCATCCTCTGCTGGCCCCACAGCCCCGCCGAGGCCTGGGTGGCCTACGCCTTCGCGGCGGAACTCTTCCTGGTGGGCCTGCTGATGGTGTCCACCGTGCGGTTCCCCAGCTTCAAGAAGCGGAGCCAGACCCGCAACGGGGCCCGCCTCGCCACCCTCACGGTGCTGCTGGTGCTGGCCTCCATCCCCCTGCTCCGGGAGCGGTTCTTCGTCGTCTTCTTCGCGGCCTTCATCACCGGGTCCCTGCTCATGAACCTCGCCTGGCGCTTCGGCTGGCGAGGCGTCGAGCCCCCCCTCCGGGAGCACCGGCGGGCCGAGGACGGCCCCGAAGCCAGCTAGGCTGTGTTCGGAATCTATAGATTGGATAAATAGTTAACTTGTACTCATACGTAAAGGCTCGTACACCACGAATTTTCCTGGGGTAACGATGCCGAGACGTTTCCTGACCGATGCCATGTGGGCAAAGCTTGAACCGCTCCTTCCGCCAGAGCGTGGAGGGATGGGGCGATCCCGTCACCCCAACCGTCCCATGGTGGAGGCGATCCTGTGGAGGCACAGGACTGGGGCGCCGTGGAGGGACCTGCCGGAGGAATTTGGACCTTGGACAAGCGTGTACGCGCGATTTGAGGCCTGGACCAAGCGCGGCGTGTGGCAAAGGATCCTGGAGTTCCTGCGCAAGGAAGCCGACCTGGAGTGGGTCATGCCGGATGGCACCATCCTTCGCGCTCATCAACATTCAGCAGGCAAAAGGGGGGCTCTGGAACCAGGCGCTCGGACGATCTCGGGGTGGATGCTCGACCAAGATCCATTTGATCTGCGATGCCCACGGTAATCCTTTGGATTTCCTGGTCACTCCGGGGCAAGCCCATGAAAGCCGGTCTGCTGAAGGATTGCTGTGCGGTTGGCAGGCAGAGTACGTGTTCGGAGATCGGGCCTACGATGGGAACCCGGTAAGGAAGGCGATCGAGGCCATGGGTGCGACAGCCGTCATCCCACCTCATCCCCGGCGCAAGAATCCGGCGGCCTGGGACTCACACCTATACAAGGCCCGCCATGCCATCGAGCATGGGTTCGCCAAGCTCAAACAGTTCAGGGCGCTGGCCACCAGGTTCGACAAAACGGCGCGAAGTTTCTCAGCCCAGGTGGCTTTGGCCTGCATCGTGATCTGGCTGAGGCTATGAGCGGAGGGTGACAAGCGTTCCGGATCCTCATTGATCCTATGAAACGCGGAGGCGCGGAGGATCTCGCAGAGGGTCGCGGAGGAAAGCGCTCCTGGAACCTGCCACCTCCCAATGACACGTCCCAACGGGAGGCGTGATGGGAAGGCATTGGGGAGAGGTCGACGGGGAGGATCATCCGCACAAGGAGATCACCCAGGCCATCATCGGGGAGGCCATCGAGATCCAGAAGGCTCTGGGGCACGGACTCCTGGAAGATCCCTACAAGGTCTGTCTGGCGCACTCCCTGAGACTGGCCGGCCATAAGGTGAAGCGGGAGGTTTTCCTGGATATCGAGTGGAGGGGGCTTGTGGGCTTGATCCTTTCTCCGCGAGCCTCAGCGAGATCCTCCGCGCCTCCGCGTTCCAATAGGATGCTGCGAATGCGCGGCGCCATCAGGCACTGCAGCACAGACTCACTATTCCAGCTCCTCCATGCTCCGGCACGGATGGGTATTAGCCATTACTATCCTAGATGACGAACACACCCTAGGTTCGGGCTACTTCCGGGTGCGCTTCTTCGCGGGCCTGGCCTTGGCGCCCTCGGCGGGGACCTTGGCGCCGCCTTCGACGGCCGTACCATCGGCCAGACGGAGGTTCCACCCGATGCGGTCGCCCTTCTTCAGGCCCAGGCGCTTCAAGGTGCCGGCGGGGAACTCCACGAAGTGGCGGGCGGGAACGGTGCCGCCGTAGCTGGGGCAGTCATCGCCCTTCATGGGGGAGCAGGGGGGCACGTTGTCGGCGGTCTCCACCACGGTCCCGTCGGCGGTGATCCAGACCACGTCGAGGGAGATGCGGCAGTTCTTCATCCAGATGCTGTGGTACCCGTCCTCGGGGTAGATGAAGATCATGCAGCGGTCCGGGGCGAGCCGGTCCCGGAACATGAGGCCCCTTGCCTGCTCCCTCGGATTGCTGGCCACCTCGGCGAGGAAGGCCTTGCCTTTGGCGACGACGGTCCCCCCATCCGGGGTCCCGGTCGCGGCGAGGAGGAGGCTGAGGAGGAGAGGGGTCATGGGCGCTCCAGACGTCGACTTTCATCCTAAAGGAACCGGCCCTTCATCCCAGCCGGAATTGTGGCGGGCCCGGGGCCCGCCCCCCTTGGACCCCGCCGGCCCGCCCCGCGTTGAACGGGCCCGGGCGGTCGGGTTCAGCCCGCCAGCCAGTCCACGATCCGGGCCAGGTCGGCGACCTCGTGCCAGCCGTGGAAGGCGAGGCGCAGGTAGCCCTCCCGCACCGAAACGTAGATGCCCCGGCGCATGCCCAGGGCCAGGACCTCGCCCAGGCCTTCGGGGCCCCGGTCCCCGTGGTGCAGGGAGAGGAAGGAGCCGACGCGCCCCGCCTCCAGCAGGTCCCGAAGGCGCAGCGACTCGGCCCGCCAGGCGGGAACGTCCCCGAGGGCGTCCAGGAGGCGGACCTGGAGGCGCCGCACATGGGCCTGGATCTCGGGCACGCCGGCCCCGTTCACGGTGCGGAAGGATTCCAGGGCCCCCGCGCAGCTGATGAGGCTGAGGGTCCCGGGCTCCATGCGGCGCCCGTCCTGGAGCCAGGCCCGGCGGTGGTCGGTGGAGGGGCGGTCGAACTCGGTGCCCCCTTCCACGGAGAGCCAGGAGCCCGTGGGCACCAGCTGCTCCCGGAAGGCGGGGTCGGTCCAGAGGAAGCCCATGCCCTGGGGGCCCAGCAGGCCCTTGTGGCCGCCCGCGGCGAAGGCGGCGACCCCCGTCAGGTCCGGCACGGCGGTGCCGGCGCCCTGGATGCCGTCCACCACCAGGTGGACGCCTCGGCCACGACAGGCGGCGGCCAGGGTGGGCAGGTCCAGGACGAGGCCGTCCTGGAAGCGGACCCAGGACACAGCCAGGACACGGGTGGAGGGGCCCAGGGCCGCGATCAGCCGGTCCTCGGGCCGATCCCCGGCGGTGGGGGGACGGGTGGCCCAGGCCTCCTCCCCGGCCCGGTGCCCCTCCCACAGCGGCACCTCCCGGAAGCGCACGCCCCGGGCCTCGAGGGCCTTCCAGGGCCAGATGTTGCTGGGGAACTCGCCCAGGGGGGCGACGACCTCGTCCCCCCGGCTCCAGCGCAGGGCCTGGGCGACGGTGACCAGGCCGGAGGAGGTGGAGGGGGTGAGGGTGATGTCGGAGGCTTCCCCGCCCACGAGCCGCGCGGCTTCCGCCCGCAGGGCGTCGGGGATCCCCAGGAAGTCCTCCCGCCACTGGCATTCCCAGGGCCAGAGCTCCTTGTGGAGGTGGGCGCGCACGGCCCGGACCACGGACCGCGGGACGGGCCCCTCCGAGCAGTGCATGAGCCAGAGGTGGTCGGGGTCCAGGTGGAGGAGGGCGGGGTTGAGGGGCGGCAGAGTCACGGCCGGACCCGGAGCAGGGCCTGGAGGGACCGGGGATAGACGCCTTCGACGATCCCGCGCACGGCGTGGGCGTACTGCTGGATCTCCCACTGGGCGTGGCTGTCGGTGCGGAGGCGGATGAAGTGGGCGGCGGCCTGGAGGCTCACGGTCCAGTAGACCTCGGAGTAGAGGCCCAGGGGCAGGACGCAGCGGGCCTGCTCCCGGCAGACCCCCAGGGCGATCAGCTGCTTGTACTGGGCGACGGCGTTGCGGCAGGTGGCCAGGAAGACCTCGTGGGCTTGGTCCCCGTCGGGACCATCCACCCGCCCCTCCGACCCCTGTTTGTTGACCTTGGCCTGGCGGCGGAAGGTTTCGGGGACGAAGAATTCGTCCTCGGGGAACTCTACGTACCGGCCGCTGATCTCGTTGAATTCGCTGTTATGGACGACGATCCCGTTGGCCACGAAATTATGCCAGGGGCCTTCGACGCACAGGTCATAGGTGGGCTGGACCCCCAGGAAGGCCACCGTCGAAACAGCTACCGGGTGGGCCAGAAGACGATGATCTCCCGTTCTCCTGGGCTTCTGTTCCAGTTCGGGGGGCAGGGTCCCCACGCATGTGCGGGCAAAGGCCACCTCCGCGTCCCGGTTCCGATGGATCGTCCGATGGCAGGTCGAACAGACCGATGCCAGGTTCCCAGCATCAAAAGCCCGCGATGGATCCATCCAGACGGGGATGATGTGATGGGCATGGAGGGCCTCGGACCTTTCCCCGCAGGCCTGGCAAATTCCGCCGTTGTTCGCGTGGAGGACCTTGGCCTGGCGCGCCGTCCAGGCTCCGATCTTCTCCCGTTCGCTTGAAAGTCCCCCGCGCCACCAGTTGGAGGCCTTTCCCGAGCGGTGGAGTCTTCTCTTGGCCCGCTGGGCCTCGGTAAGGTCCATTGGACCAGAGGAATAGCTCCGACCCCGGTTCCAGGATTCATGGCCGCGACCGAACCGCGTCTCCTCGGGCGAGAAGGAAAGGTCATGGACCTTCAGCCATTTCCGGATGGTGTGGGGGGAACAGCCCGCCAATTCCGCCATCTCGGCGAGGCCCCGGCCCAGGCTCCGCTGCTCCCGCAGCCAATGCGCGTCGCGGTGCGCTTCGACCCCGTTGACCATCAGCGAGCATGGCCTCGTCATCCGGGGTTCCTCCCCTTCCGGGTGCTCCAGTCCCGTGGCCTCTCCCATCCGCATCCACCCTTGGGAGGTCAGGACGCGATGATTGGTCGTCATGGTGAGCTGTTTGCCGTCCGCGAGGGTCAGCCGGTAAACGGGCTGGGGCCCCCGTTCGACGATCCCGGCGATGTGTCCGGTCTCGAAGGTGTTATCGCGCTCGTTGAGAACCCTGAGGTTCATGTTCCGGATCCGGCTTCTCGCTGAACCCTTCGTGCTGAAGGTGCCCTGGCGGATCTTCCTGACGGTGGCGCGGTCGACACCCGTCTGGCGCTGGATTTCCCGGTCCGAAATCCCTTGCCTGGCCATGTCCCGGACCAGGGCCACCCGTGCCTCGTCCGGCGCCGTTCCATTACCCTGCCCCGCGGACCAGGCCGTCCACAGTTCATCCATGGTCTTCCGCAACCTCGGGTTGGCGACCCCATTCGTGTTCACGAAGGTCACGACGGCATCGCCGGTCAAGCAGGCGATGCGGTGTTTCATCCATTGCCGGAAGACGAAGATGGGGGCCTTCACGTGGAAGGTCATGGAGGTGTGGCGGAAGGGGGAGGTGTGGTCGTGGGCGGCCAGGTAGTCGATGAGCTTTTCGTCCGCCTCATCGAACGTCTCCTTTCGCTTGCCGAAGCTGACCCGGGCGGCGTTGACCACGCTCAGGTCGGACCCCATGTGGTCCACCAGCTTCACGAATCCTCGGTCCAGGACGGTCTGTTCCAGCAGGGGCATGGGATCTCCGGTCGGGCCATTGTAACCCGGGTCATCGTCCGCTTCCGGCCCCGGCGCCGACCTGCGATGATGGAAGGGCTTGGCAGGCAGCCCCGCGCGGACGACGGGCCCCCCGTCCGGAGTCGCCCGGTCCGCGCGCCCCTGCCGCCCATGGAGACGCTATGAAATTCTTCATCGACACCGCCAACGTGGCCGAAATCAAGCGGATCAACGAGTGGGGGATCCTCGACGGGGTCACCACGAACCCGAGCCTGATCGCCAAGGAATCCGGCAAGCCCTTCGAGACCATCATCGAGGAGATCTGCGCCATCGTGGACGGCCCCATCTCCGCCGAGGTGATCGCCCTGGACGCCCCGGGCATGATCGCCGAGGGCCGCAAGCTGGCCAAGATCCACAAGAACGTCGTGGTCAAGGTGCCCCTGACCGCCGAGGGCCTCAAGGCCACCCACGCCTTCCACGCCGAGGGCATCAAGACCAACGTCACCCTCTGCTTCTCCGCCACCCAGGGCCTCCTGGCCGCGAAGGCCGGCGCCACCTACGTGTCCCCCTTCGTGGGCCGCCTGGACGACATCAACGCCATCGGCATGGAGCTCATCGAGGACCTCGTCCAGATCTTCGGCAACTACGACCTGGACACCCAGGTGCTCTCCGCCTCCATCCGCGGCCCCCGCCACGTGACCGAGTCCGCCCTGGCCGGCGCCCACGTCGCGACCATCCCCACCAAGGTCTTCGACCAGATGCTGGCCCACCCCCTCACCGACCGGGGCATCGAGCAGTTCATGGCCGACTGGAAAAAGAGCGGCCGCTGAAGGGCCTGAAAATTTTTTCCGTTGACCGACAAATTATTTCAATGATGCGGTAACCTGTCTGCCGGTTGCCCCCATTTGAAAGGTGTCACGATGGCCACGTTCCAGGTCAACGGCCGGACAGTAGAGACGTCCCGTGATATGAACCTCCTGGATTTCCTCCGGGAGGAGCTGGACATCACGTCGGTGAAGAACGGCTGCTCCGAGGGGGCCTGCGGCGCCTGCATGGTCCTCCTGGACGGCAAGGCCTCGCGGGCCTGCCTCTTCAACACCGCCAAGCTGGAAGGCCGCAAGGTGGTCACCGTCGAAGGCCTCACCGACCGGGAGAAGGACGTCTTCTCCTGGTCGTACGCCAACGCCGGGGCCGTGCAGTGCGGCTTCTGCATGCCGGGCATGGTCATCAGCACGAAGGCCATCCTCGACGCCAATCCGGACCCGCGCCCCGAGGAGATCTCCAAGGCGCTGGGCCTGAACGTCTGCCGCTGCACCGGCTACGTGAAGATCGAGAAGGCCGTCCTGGACGCCGGGCGCATGCTCCGCGAGGGCGCGCCGGTCCCCTCCGGGGAGGAGACGCAGCTGGCCGTGGGCGAGCGCATCTGCCGCACCGACGCCCGGGAGAAGGCCCTGGGCGAGGGCAAGTACGTGGACGACATGAAGGTGCCGGGCATGCTGCACGGCGCCGTGCTCCGGCCCCCCAAGGCCCGGGTCAAGGTGCTGGGCATCGACGCCTCGGAGGCGCTGGCCATGCCGGGGGTCGTCAAGGTGATCACGGCCGCGGACGTGCCCGGCGATCGCCACCAGGGCCACATCATCCACGACTGGCCCGCCATGATCGCCGTGGGCGAGGAGACCCGCTACGTGGGCGACGCCCTCGCCCTGGTGGCGGCCGAGAGCCGGGCCATCGCCCGCGAGGCGGTCAAGAAGATCAAGCTGGACTGCGAGGTCCTCCCGCCCCTCGTGGATCCCCGGAAGGCCCTGCTGGACGACGCGCCCCGGCTGCACCCCAAGGGCAACCTCCTGGCGCGGACGGTCCTGCGCCGCGGCGACCCGGAGAAGGCCATCGCGGAGGCCGCCCACGTCATCCGCCACACCTTCACCACGCCCGAGACGGAGCACGCCTTCATGGAGCCCGAGAGCGCCCTGGCCGTGCCCGGCGAGGACGGGACCATGACGTTGTACACGGGCACCCAGAGCATCTACGACGACCACAAGGGCATCGTCGGCGTCCTGGGCGTCCCGCCCGAGAAGGTCAAGGTCGTCAGCGCCTACGTGGGCGGCGGCTTCGGCGGCAAGGAGGACCTGATCGTCCAGCACCACGCCGCCCTCCTGGCCAACGCCACGGGCAGGCCCGTCAAGGTGACCCTGGCCCGCCAGGAGTCCATCAAGGTCCACCCCAAGCGGCACGCGTTCGAGATGGCCTACACGGTGGCCGCGGACGCCGAAGGGCGCATCACGGCCGTGAAGGCGGAGCTCCTGGAGGACACCGGCGCCTACGCGAGCCTCGGCGGCCCCGTGCTCCAGCGCGCCTGCACCCACGCGGCGGGCCCCTACCGGATCCCCAACATCGACATCGTGGGCACCGGGGTCTACACCAACAACCCGCCGGGGGGCGCCTTCCGCGGCTTCGGCGTGACCCAGTCCTGCTTCGCCATGGAGAGCTGCATCAACGAGCTCGCCGGGAAGGTGGGCCTCACCCCCTGGCAGATCCGCTGGCTGAACGCGGTCGAGCCCGGCGACGTCCTCCCCAACGGGCAGATCTGCGACGCGGGCACGGCCTTCAAGGAGACCCTCCTGGCCGTGAAGGACCTCTGCGAGGCGCGCCCCGACGCCGGGGTCGCCAGCGCCATGAAGAACGCCGGCATCGGCGTCGGGCTCTCGGACGTGGGCCGGGTGCGCATCCGCGTGAAGGGCGGCAAGGCCGTCATCTACACCAGCGCCGCCTGCATCGGCCAGGGCCTGGCCTCCGTGCTCATGCAGTACGTGGCCGACGCCTCGGGCCTGGGCTGGGGCCAGATCGAGGTGGCGGTGCCCGACACGAGCACCTCCCCCAACGGCGGGACCACCACCGCCAGCCGCCAGACCGTGTTCAACGGCGAGGCCGCCCGCCTCGCGGCCGAGGACCTGAAGCGGGACCTGGCCACGGCCACCCTCGCCGACCTGGAGGGCCGCGAGTACTACCGGGAGTATTCGGGCGTCACGGATCCCTTCGGGTCCGACAAGCCCAACCCGGTCAGCCATGTCGCCTACTCCTTCGCCACCCAGGTGGTGCTCCTGGACGCCGAGGGCCGGCTGGAGAAGGTCGTCGCGGCCCACGACGTGGGCCGGGCCGTGAACCCGGCCCAGGTGGAGGCCCAGATCGAGGGCGGCGTGGTCATGGGCCTGGGCTACGCCCTGACGGAGGACTTCCCCCTGAAGGACGGCGAGCCCCAGGTGAAGTACGGCACCCTCGGCCTCTTCAAGGCCGCCCAGGTGCCGCCCATCGAGCCGGTCATCGTCGAGAAGAACCCCTCGGACCTGGCCTACGGAGCCAAGGGCCTGGGCGAGATCACCACGATCCCCACGGCCCCGGCGGTCGCCTGCGCCTACCTCCTTCGGGACGGCGGGTTCCGCACGGACCTGCCCCTGGCCGGGACCCCCTACAGCCGGAAGAAGGGATGAGCCAGGAACTGGTCCGGATCCTCGCCGAGGGCGGCCCGGGCCGCTCCCTCAGCACCGTGGTGCGGGTCCAGGGCTCGGCGCCCCGGCACGCGGGATCCATGATGATCGCGGGTCCCGGAGGCCTCGTCGCGGGCTCCGTGGGCGGCGGCCGGGGCGAGGCCCGGGTGCTGGCCGAGGCCGCGGCCGCCGCCGCCGAGGGCCGGCCCCGCCTGGTGGAGATCGACATGCAGGGCCAGGACGCCCAGGGCCCCGACATGGTCTGCGGCGGCACCAGCCGCATCCTGGTCCAGCCCGCCTCGGACCCCGCCCCCTTCGCGGCGGCCCTGGACCGGCTCGCCCGGGGGGAGCGCGCGCTCCTGGCCACCCGGATCGGCGCGGGCACCACGCACGTGATGGCCGCCGACGGGACCTGGATCCACGGGGGCGACCCCGGCGCGGACCCGGACCTGGCCCAGCGCGCCCTGGAGTGCGGCCACCCCGCGGCGGATGCCGGCGGGGACCTGCATCTCCTGCCCCTGCTCCCCAGGGAGAAGCTCCTGATCCTGGGCGCGGGCCACGTGGGGCGCGCCCTGGCGGCGCTGGCCCCCGGGCTCTGCTTCGACGTGACCCTGGGCGACGACCGGAGCGCCTTCCTGGAGGCGGACCGCCTGCCCCCGGGCGTGGCGGCGGCCCACGGCACCTTCACGGAGATCGTGGAGGCCTTCCCCTTCGACGCCTCGACCTACGCGGTCGTGGTGTCCCGGGGGCATCTCTCCGACCTGGAGTGCGTGCGCGCGCTGCTGAAGCGCCCCTGGCGCTACGCCGGCTTCATGGGCAGCGTCCGGAAGGTGCGGCTCGTGCTGGACCAGGCCCTCGCCGACGGCCTGGACCCGGCCCGGATCGCCGCCCTGTGCGCCCCCATCGGCCTCGACATCGAGGCGGAGACGCCGGAGGAGCTCGCGGTGGCCATCGCGGGCGAACTCATCGCCGTCCGCCGCCGGGCCCCGGCCCTGGAGCCCATCCAGGCCGCGCGCAGGGCCCGCCGCGGGAAGCCGTGAACCTGGCCGGGGCCCTCCTGCCCCGGATCCCCGCGGGCGGCTCCGTGGCCTTCGTGGGCGGGGGCGGCAAGACCACGGCCATGCTGACCCTGGGCCTGGCCCTGGGCGCGGCGGGGCGGAGCGTCCTGATGACCACCACGACCCACCTGGCCGAGCCGGGCCCCGGGCCCCTGCCCTACGACGTCCTCGTCCGGCCGGAACTGGCGGAGGCCGGCGGCGGCGGCCCCCTGCCCCGCCCCGGGGGGCGCCCCGCGCTGCTGGTCACCGGCCCGGGCCGGGAGGCGCGCAAGGTGGCCGGGGTCCATCCCGCCTGGATCCCCCGCCTGCGGACCGCCTGGGACGTGGTGCTCGTGGAGGCCGACGGCTCCCGCCGCCTCCCGGTCAAGGCCCCCGCCCCCCACGAACCCCGCCTGCCCGAGGGGCCCTGCCTCGTGGTGGGCCTGGTGGGCCTCAGCTGCCTGGGCCGGCCCCTGGACGCCGGGACCGTCCATCGCCCGGACCGCTTCGCGGCCGTGACGGGGTGCGCCCCCGGCGCCCCGATCACGGCGACCCACCTGGCGAACCTCGTCCGCCACCCGGAGGGCCTGTTCAAGGGCGCGGGACCGGACCGGGTGCTGGTGCTGAACCAGGCCGACCGGTGCGCCGCGCCGCCCGGGGGCCGCTGGGCCCGGGCCCTCGCCCCCCTCCCCGTCCTCCTAGGGTCGCTGGAAGCCGGGGATGGCGGTATCGTCTGGCTGGAGGAGGTTCCATGACACGCATTCCCGGCGACCTGGTCCTGGTGCGGGGTGCGGGCGACTTGGCCACCGGGGTCATCGTGCGCCTGGTCCACGCCGGCTACCGCGTCGTCGCCGTCGAGACCCCGGCGCCCAGCGCCATCCGCCGCACCGTGGCCCTGTCCGAGGCCGTCTACGCGGGGGAGGCGGAGGTGGAGGGGGTCCGGGCCGTGCGCTGCGCGGCGGTGCCCGCGGCCTGGGCGCCGGGGGACCCCGTCCCCGTGCTCGTGGACCCGGACCTGGCCTGCCTGGATTCCCTGCGGCCCGCGGCCCTGGTGGACGCCATCCTCGCCAAGCGCAACCTCGGGACCCGCCTCGCCATGGCCCCCTTGGTGGTGGCCCTCGGCCCCGGCTTCACGGCCGGGGTGGACGCCCACGCGGTGGTGGAGACCAACCGCGGGCACGACCTGGGCCGGGTGCTCCTCACCGGCCAGGCGGAGCCCAACACCGGGATCCCCGGCCTGATCGCCGGCCAGGGCGCCACGCGGGTGCTGCACGCGCCCCGGGACGGCCGGGTGGAAACCTGCTGCGCCATCGGCGATACGGTCCGGGCGGGGGACCCCCTCCTCACGGTCGGCGGCGAGCCGGTGGCCTCCGCCCTCGACGGGGTGGTCCGGGGCCTCATCCGCCCCGGCTACCCAGCGCACCGGGGGCTCAAGATCGCCGACGTGGATCCCCGCTGCGTGCGCGCCCACTGCTTCACCATCTCCGACAAGGCCCGGGCCATCGCGGGCGGGGTGCTGGAGGCCCTGCTCAGGCTGGGGGCGCCGTGATCTACCTGGACAACGCCGCCACCAGCCACCCCAAGGCCCCGGGCGTGCCGGAGGCGGTGGCGGCCTGCCTGGCCTCGGGAGCGGGCAGCCCTGGCCGGGCCACCCACGGGCCGGCCCTGGAAGCCGCCCGCACGGTCTTCGGGGCGCGCACGGCCTGCGCCCGGCTCCTGGGCCTGCCGGACCCCGCCCGCCTCGTCTTCACCAAGAACGCCACGGAGGCCCTGAACCTGGCCATCCTGGGCGCCGTGCCCCCGGGCGGGACGGTCGCCGTCTCCTCCCTCGAGCACAACGCGGTGATGCGGCCCGTGCGCCACCTGGAGGCGACCCTGGGCGCGCGGGTGCTCGTCGTGCCCTTCGACGCGTGCGGCCGGCCGGATCCCGGCGCCCTGGCCGGGGCGCTGGAGGCCCGTCCGGATCTTTTCGTCCTCACCGCCGCCAGCAACGTCACGGGGGCCCTGCCACCGGTGGAGGAGGTGGCCGCGGCCTGCGCCCGGCACGGGGTCCCCCTCTGCGTGGATGCCAGCCAAGCGGCGGGGCACCTGCCCCTGCCCACCGGCTGCGCCTACCTGGCCTTCCCGGGGCACAAGGGCCTGCTGGGGCCCGGCGGCACCGGCGGCCTGGCGCTCGGCCCCGGGGTCCTGCCCCCGCCCCTCCTCCGGGGGGGCACGGGGAGCGCCTCGGAGCTGGAGACCCAGCCGGAGATGCTGCCCGACCGCTACGAGGCCGGCACCCCCAATGTGCCGGGCCTGGCCGGGCTCGCCCGGGCCGTGACCTACCTGGCCGAAGCCGGGCCGGGCCCGGAAGGCGCCTTGGCCGCGCAGCTGGCGGAGGGCCTCGCGGCCCTGCCCGGGGCGGCCCTCGTGGGCCCCGGGCCCCGGGCGCCCCGGGCCCCGGTCGTCTCCGTGGCCCTGCCGGACCGGGACCTGGGCGAGGTGGCCCTGGCCCTGGACCGCCGGGGCATTTGCGCCCGGGCCGGCCTCCATTGCGCGCCGGCGGCGCACCGGAGCCTGGGCACCTTCGGGGCGGGGGGGACCCTCCGCTTCTCCCCGGGGCGGTTCACGACCCCCGCGGACCTGGAAACGGCCCTGGCGGCCCTGGCGGAGATCCTGGCATGAAGCTGACCGAGCACACCCGATTTTCCGGCTGCGGGGCCAAGCTGGGCCCCGGCGTCCTGGACAAGGCCCTCTGCGGCCTCTCCCAGCCCGCCTACCCCGGGCTGGTGGCGGACTTCGCCGGGGGGGAGGACGCGGGGGTGTTCCGCCTCGCGCCGGGCCTCGCCCTCGTCCAGACCGTGGACTTCTTCCCGCCCATCGTGGACGATCCCCGCCTCTTCGGGCGCATCGCCGCGGCCAACGCCCTGTCCGACGTCTACGCCATGGGGGGCCGGCCCGTCACCGCCCTCGCCCTGGTGTGCCACCCCCTGAAGGCCCTGGGCCTGGAGCCGCTCCGGGCCATGCTGGAGGGCGGCCTGGAGGCCCTCGTGGAGGCGGGGTGCGCCCTCCTCGGCGGCCACAGCGTGGAGGACGCGGAGCCGAAGCTGGGCTACGCGGTGACGGGCCTCGTGGATCCGGACCGGGCCTGGCGGAACAACACCCTCGAGCCGGGCTGCGCCCTCCTCCTCACCAAGCCCCTGGGCACGGGCCTCGTGAACATGGCCGTGCGGGCCGGCCTCGCCTCGCCGGAGGCGGTGGAGGCCTCCCAGGCGTCCATGGCCACCCTCAACCGCGCGGCGGCCGAGGTGCTCGCGGCCTTCCCCGTGAAGGCCTGCACCGACGTGACGGGCTTCGGCCTGGCGGGCCACGCCGCCGAGATGGCCGCGGGCCCCCGCTGCGGCGTCGTGCTCCATGCGGACGCCCTGCCCTTCCTGCCCGGGGTGGCCGAGTACGCCGCCATGGGGCTGGTCCCCGAAGGCACCTACCGCAACCGGGAGGGCCGCGGCCACGTCCTGGCGGGAACGGCGCCGGAGGGCCTGCTGGACCTGGTCTTCGACCCCCAGACCAGCGGCGGCCTCCTGGCGGCGGTGCCGGAGGCCGCGGCCGGCGACGCCCTGGCCGCCCTGCGCGCCGCGGGCGTCACCGCCTGGGCCGTGGGCGAAGCCGGGGGCGAACCCGGCTCGGTGCGCCTGGCCTGACCATGGACCTGCTGGCCACCTTCCCCTCCACCCACGCCGTCCTGGCCGCCGAGGCGCGCCTGAGGGCGGCGGGCCTGGAGGTGGAACTCATCCCCGTCCCCCGCCAGATCCGCAGCAGCTGCGGGTTCTGCCTGCTCGCCCAGGCGTCGGCGGAGGCCCCCCTGCTCGCCCAGGGCCCGGAGCGCCTCTGGCGCGTCCTCGAACCCGGTCCCGGCCATCCCCGGAGGCGCTATGAGCCCTGCCCCTGAGACCCTCGACACCCGCGGCCTGGCCTGCCCCCAGCCGGTGATCCTCGTCCGGAAGGCCCTGGCGGAACGCGGCCGGGTCCCCCTGGAGGTGCTCGCCGACGCGGGGGCGGCCCGGGAGAACCTCCTCAAGTTCGCCGCCTGGGCCCAGGTCGGCGCCGAGGTCACGGAGGAGGACGGCTGGGTCCGAATCCGCCTCACCCCCGCCGGGGCCCCCGGGGAGGCCCCCGCGCCGGCCCCGGCGCCGTCCGCCGGCGGGGCCACGGTCCTGGTGGCCTCCGACGCGGTGGGCCAGGGCGACGAGACCCTGGGGCGGCTCCTCATGCGCGGGTTCCTCTACACCCTCACCGAGGCGGAGCTCCCCCCGGCCCGGGTGATCCTCATGAACGCCGGGGTCAAGCTGGCCGTGGATGGCTCCGAGAGCCTGGCCAGCCTCCGGCGCCTGGAGGAGCTGGGGGTGGAGGTCCTGGCCTGCGGCACCTGCCTGGACTTCTACAAGCTCACGCCCGCCGTGGGCCGGGTGACCAACATGTACGAGATCGCGGGCCACCTCCTGCAGGGGCCGGCGGTCCGGGTCTGAGCCCGGCCCTCCCGCCTTTCCTCCCCGTCCCTCCGGGTGTACAAGGGACGCGGAGGTGCCCATGAACCCCGAGGCCCGCGCCGCCCTGCTCATGTCCTTCGCCACCGGTCCCCGGCGCCTCGCGGCGGCCCTGGAGGCCGTGCCCGCCGCCGCCCTCGACTTCTCCCCCGGGCCCGGCAAGTGGAGCATCCGCTCCATCGTGCTGCACCTGGCCGAGAGCGAGATCCACGCCTACGTCCGCGCGCGAACCATCATCGCGGAGCCCGGCAACCCCGTGCAGGCCTACGACCAGGACGCCTGGGCCGCCTCCCTGGACGAGGGGTCCCAGCCCGTGGAGGAGGCCCTGGACCTGTTCCGCCTGCTCCGGGAAATGATCGCCCGCCAGCTTCGCGCCCTGCCCGAGGCCGCCTGGACCCAGTGCATGCGCCACCCCCAGCGGGGCGACGTGACCCTGGAACAGTGGCTCTCCATCTACGACGGCCACCTCGCCACCCACCTGGGCCAGATCGACCGGACCCTCAAGGCCTTCCAGGCCTGCTCCTGAGACGCGCTCGCAGCAATTAGACATTGGCCGGGGACGCTGCTGAAAGTTACAATGACAGGTTTGTGTTTTGGAGTTGGAACGATGCTCGGGCCCAGCCTTTCCTTGCTGCTCGCCGCCGTCCCCGCCGGCCCCGCCGGCGTTCCCGCCCCGGATCCCGCCGACCTCCGGCTGCATCCGGCCGTGATCCTGGTCCAGGATCCACGGGGCGCGGGGGGCTGGGAGGCCGCTGACGACCTGTCGGTCGACCAGGAGGCGCCGGTGGTGCCCCTCCGCAAGGCATCCGTCCTCTCCGCCCCTGAGCCGATCAAGGAGCATTGATGTCCCTGCAGGAGAAGTTCAACACCCTCCAATCGCGCTACGCCGAGGCCATGAAGGGCGGCGGCGCCGCGCGCATCGACAAGCAGCACCAGGGCGGCAAGCTGACCGCCCGCGAGCGCGTTTCCGCCTTCCTGGACGAAGGGTCCTTCGAGGAGGTGGACGCCCTGGCCCTCAACCCCACCCCCGGCACCGAGCCCATGCCCGGCGACGGCGTGGTGACCGGCTTCGGCCGGGTGGATGGCCGTCCCGTGGCCCTCTTCGCCCAGGACTTCACCGTCATCGGCGGCTCCCTCTCCCTGACCCATGCCCGGAAGATCTGCAAGATCATGGACATGGCCCTCAAAGTGGGCTGCCCGGTGATCGGCTTCAACGATTCGGGCGGCGCCCGCATCCAGGAGGGCGTCAACTCCCTGGCCGGCTACGCGGAGATCTTCCTCCGCAACACCATGGCCTCGGGCGTCATCCCCCAGATCTCCCTGATCATGGGCCCCTGCGCCGGCGGCGCGGTGTACAGCCCGGCCATCACGGACTTCATCACGATGGTGCGGAACACCAGCTACATGTTCGTGACCGGCCCCGAGGTCATCAAGGCGGTCACCCACGAGGACGTGACCAAGGAGGAGCTGGGCGGGGCCTCGGCCCACGGCTACAAGTCCGGCGTGGCCCACTTCGTGGTGCCCTCCGACCTGGCCGCCATGGCCCACACCCGGGAGCTCCTCAGCTTCCTGCCGTCCAACAACCTCCAGGAGGCCCCCCGCCGGGCCCCGCTCATGGAGATGCCGCTGGAGAACCCGGCCCTGGACGCCATCATCCCCGAGGACCCCAGCAAGCCCTACGACGTCCGCCAGATCATCAAGGGCGTGGTGGACGACGAGCACTTCTTCGAGGTCATGGAGGCCTACGCGGGCAACATCGTCGTCGGCTTCGCGCGCCTCGAGGGCCGCAGCGTGGGCATCGTGGCCAACCAGCCCGCGCACCTCGCGGGCGTGCTGGACATCGCCTCCAGCGAGAAGGGCGCCCGGTTCGTGCGCTTCTGCGACGCCTTCAACATCCCCCTCATCGTCTTCGAGGACGTGCCGGGCTTCCTGCCGGGCGTGAACCAGGAGCACGGCGGCCTGATCAAGAACGGCGCCAAGCTCCTCTACGCCTTCTGCGAGGCCACCGTCCCCAAGCTGACCATCATCACCCGCAAGGCCTACGGCGGCGCCTACATCGTGATGGCCTCCAAGCACATCCGCGCCGACTTCAACTTCGCCTACCCCACGGCCGAGATCGCCGTGATGGGTGCGGACGGCGCCGCCAACGTCCTCTACGCCAAGGAGATCGCGAAGGCGGAAGACCCGGTCGCCAAGCGCGCCGAGATCGTGGCCGACTACAACGACAAGTTCGCGAACCCCTACGTGGCCGCGGGCCTCGGCTACGTGGACGAGGTGATCATGCCCCGCGAGACCCGCAAGAAGCTCCTGCGGGCCCTGAACCTGCTCGAGGGCAAGCGGGAATCGATGCCGCCCAAGAAGCACGGCAACATCCCCCTGTAGCATGGATCCCCAGGCGCCTGGGCAGCGGAGCCTCCTCCCGGATCTCGGGATGGCCCTGCTGTTCCAGGCGTCGGCGCGTCTCGCCTTCGGCCTGGCCGTGCTCCTGGTCCCCGGTTTCCGGCCGGCCTGGCCCCTCGTCCTGCTCGTCCTCCTGCTGCTCCTGTCGCGCCTCTTCCTCGCCCTGGAGGGCCGGAAGCTGGCCTCCCTGGGTCTGGCCCTCGGGCGGCCCTGGTTCCGGTCCCTGGGCGCGGGCCTGGGCATCGGGGCGGGGGTCATCGGCGCGTCGGCCCTCCTGCTCTGGGCGGCGGGGGGCTGCCGGCCCGCCTTCAACGCCGGGGCCAGCCCCGGCGCGGTCGCGGGGGGCCTCCTCTTCCTCCTCGTGCCGGGCATCAACGAGGAACTGACCTACCGCGGCTACAGCTTCCAGCGGGTGCTCCGCCGGCTGGGACGATGGCCGGCCCTCCTCCTGCTCAGCGCCCTCTTCGCCCTGGATCACCGGGCCAACCCCAACCTGGCCCCCGGCGCGACCTGGCTGCCCCTGGTGAACATCGGCCTGGCCGGGCTCCTCCTGGGCCTGGCCTACCTGCGCACCGGCAGCCTGGCCATGCCCATCGGCATCCACCTGGGCTGGAACTGGGCCCAGGGGCCCCTGCTCGGCTTCGCCGTGAGCGGCCAGGACGCGGCCGGCCTGCTCCTGCCCCGCCTCCAGCCCAAGCCCGCCTGGCTCACCGGAGGGGGCTTCGGCCTGGAGGGGAGCGTGCTCTGCACCATTGCCTGTTTGGCAGCTTGTGTCCTGGTGGCGCGTGCCCGAAAAGCCGTCTGCAACCAGGCGCTTGCGTCATAGTCAAAAATTTTTCTTGAATGAAAATTTTTTATTGATCCCGGGGTCCTTTTATCTCACCATGATGGTTGTCCGCGCCAGCTTCGTTTGAAATCCCACCCCGAGCCCGGCCTGCGGGCGCCGCGGGACCCGCCAGGCCCGCCGTCCGGGCTTTCCTCATCCACGCCGGAAGGCCGGCAGGTGCGCCGCCCAACCGCTCCATTCCCTCCGGAGGACCCATGTCCAACTCAGGCGTCTTGACCTCGCTCGACGCGCGCATCGCCGAACTGGCGGAGAAGTATCTCCCGCTGGCCGCCGAGATGCTCAAGGAAGCCATCCGCATCCCCGCCGATTACGTCGACAAGCCCGCCGACCAGGGCGGTGACCCGGCCTGCGGCACCTCCAACCACGAGTTCCCCCGCCTGGACTACCTCCGGAAGAAGATCGTGGCGATCAAGGCCGTGCGCCGGGACGAGGACGCCTTCTTCGACGAGTTCGGCAACCTGGTCTGGTGGGTGGACGATCCCAACGACGGCATCGCCCCCGCCGACAAGAAGGTGATCTTCATCGACGGCCACACCGACACCGTGAAGCCCCTGCGCGCCCAGTGGCGCGAGAAGGTGGGCGGCGTCGACTGCTTCGACGGCCTCATCGACGCCGGGAAGGTCAACAAGGCCTTCCTGAAGAAGGAGCTGGGCTACCTGCCTCCCGAAAGCGAATGGAACCGCCTCATCTTCGGCCGCGGCTCCGCGGACCAGCTGGGCGGCGTCGTCGCCGCCGCCATCGCCACCAAGATCCTCCTGGAGCTCGAGGGCGAGGGCGCGCTGAAGGGCGTCATCGTGCGCTCCTACGGCACGGCCTGCGAGGAGGACAACGACGGCGCCGGCCCGATGTACCTCGTCCGGAAGGTCTTCCCCACCGCCGCCCCCGAGCTGGTCCCGGACGTCGTGATCCTCACCGACGGCACCGGCTGCTCCAAGAACGGCGCCCTCGGCATCTACCGCGGCCAGCGCGGCCGCATGCAGATCGAGGTCACCGTCACCGGCAAGTCCTGCCACGGCTCCATGCCCTGGGAGGGCAAGAACCCCCTGGAGTTCGGCGGCGCCATCGTCAAGGAGGCCGCGGAGAAGTACGACAAGCGCATCGGCTTCAAGGACGACAAGTTCCTCGGCCACGGCACCCGCACCGCCAGCTGGGCCCGCCTCGACACGCCCAGCGACTGCGCCGTCCCCGAGAAGTTCACGTTCCGCTTCGACCGCCGCCTGACCATCGGCGAGACCCCCGAGCAGTCCTGCGCCGACGTGGAGGCGCTGGACGCCGTCGCGGCCGCGCGCGCCGCGGGCCTCCAGGTGGACGTCTCCATCCCCACCTACACCGAGGCCAGCTGGAAGGGCTACGTCCTCAACAACCCCCAGGTCTACCTGGGCTGGCTCACCCCCGAGGAGCACCCCGCGGTCCAGGCCGCCGTGGAGGCCTACGAGAAGGTCATCACCCCCCACGTGGACGGCCAGATCGGCACCGGCGGCTGCATCACCAAGGCGCCCCGCGTCGACCGCTGGGTCTTCTCCACCGACGGCGTGGGCTTCCCCGTCCCCAAGGACGCGGCCATCCCCGGCGCGGCCCGCAAGAACTGGGTGGTGAACGAGGTGTACAAGCACCCCGCCATGATCGGCTTCGGCCCCGGCATCGAGCAGAACACCCACAAGATCGGGGAGTGCATCGACGAGCGCGAGCTGCAGCACGCCGCGGCCTTCCTCGCCCGCTTCCCCACCGTCTACGCGGCCAAGTAGCGGCCCCGGCCCCGGAATCCCAAGGCAGACAGGTTTCACATGGAAAAAGCGTTCCGCCCCATCGACCTCGAACGGCTCGCGTCCTGGATCTTCCGGGACCTCGACGCCCGCGAGACCGTCCTCGGGATTCCCAAGGCCAACATCCAGCTGCCGACCCCCCGGATGGCGGCGCGCGTCCTCGGGCACACCGTGGCCGCCCCCCTGGGGGTGGCCGCGGGTCCCCACACCCAGCTGGCCCAGAACATCGTGGCCAGCTGGCTGTGCGGCGCCCGGTTCATCGAACTGAAGACCGTCCAGATCCTGGACGAGCTCACCATCAGCCGGCCCTGCATCGACAGCGCCGACGAGACCTACAACTGCGAGTGGAGCCAGGAACTCAAGCTGGAGCAGAGCTTCGAGGAGTACCTGAACGCCTGGGTCCTCGTCCACGCCCTCGCCCACCGCCTGGGGGTCGAGCCGGGCACCCACTTCGCCATGAGCGTCGGCTACAACCTGGAAGGCATCCAGAGCGACCGGGTGCAGGCCTTCATCGCCCGCATGCGGGACGCGGGGCCGGCCCTCGACGCCGCCGTGGAGCGGGTCGCCAAGGCCTATCCCGCCGTGCGCGACCTGGCCATCCCCCGCCAGCTCTCCAACCACATCACCCTGTCCACCATGCACGGGTGCCCGCCCGTCGAGATCGAGCGGATCGCGGCCTTCCTGATCAAGGACCTGGGCGTGGACACCTGGGTGAAGCTGAACCCCACCCTGCTCGGCCCCGAGCGCCTGCGCGGGATCCTCAACGACACCCTGGGCTTCGACATCGAGGTGCCCGACGAGGCCTTCGGCCACGACCCCAAGTTCGACGACGCCATGGCCATGGTCCGCAGCCTGGCCCGCACCGCCGAGGGCCGTCCCAACGCCTTCGGTCTCAAGCTCAGCAACACCCTCGAGGTGGTGAACCACCGGCCCGTCTTCCCCGCCGCGGAGAAGATGATGTACATGTCGGGCCGGAGCCTCCACCCGCTCACCCTGACCCTGGCCCACCTGGTGACCGAGGAGCTCGACGGGCAGGTGCCCATCAGCTTCTGCGGCGGCGCCAACGCCAGCAACTTCCCCGACCTCGTCGCCGACGGCCTCGGGCCCGTCACCGTGTGCACGGACCTGCTCAAGCCCGGCGGCTACGCGCGGCTCCAGCAGTACCTGGTCAACCTGGAGGAGGCCATGGCCTCCACCGGCGCCCGGGACCTGGACGCCTTCGCCCAGGCGGTCTCGGGCGGCCACGGCCCCCGCTTCAATCTGGCCCGCCACGCCATCCGCGCGGCCGGGGACGACGCCTACACGCGCCGGGCCAGGCCCCTGGTCTTCAAGGGGGACCGCCCCCTGGGGTCCTTCGACTGCGTCGCGGCGCCCTGCGCCGACGCCTGCCCCACTCACCAGAACATCCCCGACTACATGTGGCTCGTGGCCCACGGCCGGCCCGGGGAGGCCATGGAGGTCATCCTCCGCACCAACCCGCAGCCCGGCGTCACCGGCAGCGTCTGCGACCACGTGTGCACGGAGCGCTGCGTCCGCAACTTCTACGACTCCCCCCTGGCGATCCGCGAGATCAAGCGCTTCGCCTTCGAGAACGCGACCCCGGAGAAGCCCCAGCCCGGACCCTCCAACGGGATCCAGGTCGCCGTCGTCGGGGCCGGCCCCGCCGGGCTCTCCGCGGCCTACTTCCTCGCCCGGATGGGCTTCAGGCCCGTCGTGTTCGAAGCCCGCTCCGAGCCCGGGGGCATGGTGAGCGGGGTCATCCCCGGCTACCGCCTGACCCGCGAGACCCTGGAGGCGGACCTGGACCGGCTGCGCGCCCTGGGCGTGGAGATCCGCTTCGGGCAGGCCCTGGGCCGGGACCTCACCCTGGCCGGCCTGCGCCGCGACTTCCCCTACGTGTTCCTCGGCGTCGGCGCCCAGCGCGGGAAGCGCCTGGGCATCCCCGGCGAGGACGCCGCCGGCGTCATGGACGCCCTGGTCTTCCTGGACAAGGTCCGGTCGGGCGCGTCCCTGGACCTGGGCCGCAACGTGCTCGTCATCGGCGGCGGCAACTCCGCCATGGACGCCGCCCGCAGCGCCCGCCGCCTTGCCGGCGAGGGCGCGGTGGACCTCGTCTACCGGCGCACCCGGGCCCAGATGCCCGCCGATCCCGCCGAGGTGGAGGACTGCGTCCTCGAAGGCATCGGCCTGCGGGACCTCCTCGCCCCCGTCGAGGTCGAGACGCGGGACGGCCGGGCCACCGGCCTCGTCTGCCAGCGCATGGCGCTGGGCGAGCGGGACGCCTCCGGCCGGCCCCGGCCCGTGCCCGTGGAGGGCGCCTTCGTCACCCTCCCCGCCGACACGATCATTCCCGCCATCAGCCAGGAGCCCGTGCTGGACTTCCTGGAGGGCCTCGATGTCCGGCGGCGCCGGGACGGCTCCCTCGAGGCCGACCCCCGCACCCGGGAGACCAGCGTCCCCGGCCTCTTCGCGGGCGGCGACGCCGTCCACGGTCCCGCCTCCGTCATCCAGGCCATCGCCGACGGCCGCGCCGCAGCCGAGGCCATCGGCCGCCGCCACGGCCTCGTCCCCGCCCCCGAGCCCGCCCTGGACAAGGGCAATCCTGCGGCCCGGGCCATGGAGAAGAAGAGCCGCGTCACCCGGCCGCAGACCGTGCCCGTCCTGCCCGTGACGGAGCGGGAGGGCTTCGCGGAGGTCATCCAGGCCTTCGGCGCCGAGGCCGCCGCCCTCGAGGCCAGCCGCTGCCTGGACTGCGACGATCTCTGCAGCCTCTGCGTCACCGTGTGCCCCAACCGCGCCAACGTGGCCTACGCCGTCGAGCCCTTCAGCCTGCGCCTGCCCAGCCTGGTCGCGCGGGAGGGCCGCCTCGTCGCCGAGGGTTCCTGGGTCTTCGAGGTCGCCCAGCCGGTCCAGACCTGCAACATCGGGGACTTCTGCAACGCGTGCGGCAACTGCGACACCTTCTGCCCCGCCGCCGGGGCCCCCTACCGCGACAAGCCCCAGTTCTGGATCGACGCGGCGGGCTACCGGGAATCCCCGGCCGACGCCTTCAGGTTCGAGCCCCTGGACGGCGGTGTCAGGCTCCATGCCCGTCTGGGCGGCGTCGAACACACCCTCACGGTGGCCCAGGGCCTCGCCGACTACCGCTCGCCCCTGCTCCACGCCCGCTTCAAGGCGCCGGGGTGGGAGCTGATCGAGGTCGAAGCCGTGGGGCCCCTCGCCGAAGGCCAGCAGGCGGACCTGGCGGAATGCGGCCAGATGCTCGCGCTGCTCTACGCCCAACCCGAACTGCCCGGGCAATAAATAAAAATTTTCCTGGATGTGAAAATTTTTTATTGACGCCCGGGTCCTCAATTATAGAATCCAAGGAAACTCAGACGTTTCTCCTTCCCACTCCCCTGCCGCCCCCCAAGGGCTGAATGACCGGAGGTGATATGAGCACCACGCAAGGGATCCATCCCGTGGACGAGGTTCTGCCCCTGGGCAAGCTCTCCCTGCTGGGGATCCAGCATGTGCTGGTCATGTACGCCGGCGCCGTCGCCGTCCCGCTGATCGTGGGCGGGGCCCTCAAGCTCCCCAAGGAGCAGCTGGCCCTGCTGATCAACGCGGACCTCTTCGCCTGCGGCATCGTCACCCTCATCCAGGCCCTGGGGATCTGGCGCTTCGGCATCCGCCTCCCGGTGATGATGGGCGTGACCTTCGCGGCCGTGAGCCCCATGGTCGTCATGGCCGCCGACCCCACCATCGGCATCACGGGCATCTTCGGCGCGGTCATCGCGGCCGGCATCTTCGGCATCCTCGTGGCGCCGGTCATCAGCTGGCTGCTGCCGCTCTTCCCGCCGGTGGTGACGGGCAGCATCATCTCCATCATCGGCATCTCGCTCATGCGCATCGGCATCAACTGGGCCGCCGGCGCCCCGGGCCCCATGATGCGCGACGCCGCGTCGGGCCTCATGGTGCCGAATCCCGCCTACGGCGCCCCGGTCCACCTGGCCGTGGCCGGCATCGTCCTGGCGGCCATCCTCCTCATCATCCGCTTCGTGAAGGGCTTCTTCGCCAACATCGCGGTCCTGCTGGGGATCATCCTCGGCATGGCCATCGCCATCGGCCTCCACAAGGTGAATTTCACCGGCCTCGCGGCCCAGCCCTGGTTCGCCGTCGTCCGCCCCTTCCAGTTCGGCATGCCCACCTTCCGCACGGGCGCCGTCCTCACCATGTGCCTGGTCATGATCGTGGTGATGGTGGAGAGCCTGGGCATGTTCCTGGCCCTCTCGGAGATCACCGGCAAGCCCCTCAGCCAGAAGCAGCTGTCGGACGGCCTCCGGGTGGACGGCCTGGGCACCCTCATCGGCGGCATCTTCAACACCTTCCCCTACACCTCGTTCTCGCAGAACGTGGGGCTCGTGGGCGTGACCGGCGTCCGCAGCCGCTTCGTCTGCGTCATGGGCGGCGGGATCCTCCTCGCCCTGGGCCTGGTCCCCAAGCTCGCCTTCGTCGTCGCTTCCGTCCCCCTCTTCGTCCTGGGCGGCGCCGGGATCGTGATGTTCGGCATGGTCGCCGCCACCGGCATCCGGATCCTCGGGGGCGTGGACTTCCAGCGGAACCGCCAGAACCTCTACATCGTGGCGATCAGCATCGGCTTCGGCATGATCCCCCTGGTCGCGGACAAGTTCTTCCAGCGCATGCCCAAGTCCATGGAGCCCCTCCTGGGCAGCGGCATCCTCCTGGCCTCCCTCACGGCCATCGTCCTCAACCTCTACTTCAACCAGCTCAAGCGCGGCGATGAGGCCCGGCAGGACTCCGCCGGCGCGACGCACGGCAGCGAAGCCTGAACCGCCCGGAATAGGCGACAATCGAGTCAGCAATCCTGCAGTTCCCCCCCCACCCATGGCCTCCCTCACAGGACCGGGCCATCCAGAAAGGAGAAGTTGCATGAAGAAGCTCACCCTCGCCGCCCTGGCCCTCGCGGCCCTGGCCTCCCCCGCGTCCGCCGCCATCTGGAGCGATACCTGCATCGGCTTCCGGACGGGCAACGACTTCCAGGAGCCCGGGATCGACAAGAAGATCGCCAAGAGCATCATCTTCCTCAACCACGTGTCCGGCTACACCTACGGCAGCAACTTCTTCAACGTGGACATGCTGAAGTCGGACAAGAACGATCCGATGAACTCGGCCGAGCCCGGCGCGAGCTCCGGCGGCGCCCAGGAGGTCTACGTCGCCTACCGGCACAACCTCAGCCTCTCCAAGGTCTTCAACACCAAGCTGGAGTTCGGCCCCGTCACCGACATCGAGTTCACGGCCGGCTTCGACTACAACTCCAAGAACACGACCTTCGCGCCGTCCGTCTTCAAGGTCGTCGCGGGCCCCACCTTCTCCTTCAAGGTCCCCGGCTTCCTGACCCTCAGCGCCCTGTACTACAAGGAGAAGAACCACAACGCGTTCGGCAGCTACTCCAAGTCCATCGGCGGCTGGAACGACGTCTCCTTCGATCCCGCCTTCCGCGTCGCCGCGGCGTGGGGCATCAAGATCCCCCTCGGCGCCGTGAACACCACCTTCAAGGGCTTCGGCACCTACACCACGGCCAAGGGCATCGACGGCTCCGGCGTCCCCACCGCCCCCGAGACCCTGATCGACACCACCTGGATGTTCGACATCAGCCCCGTCTTCCGCGCCAAGGCCGGCACGTGGCAGCTGGGCCCCGGCTACCAGTACTGGAACAACAAGTTCCGCAACCCCACCTACGCGACCTGGGCCGAGACCCCCGCCGGCCGCGTCGTCAACCCGCGGACCTCCACCTTCCAGGTGGCCATCGAATACCACTTCTGACCTGAACCCGGGCGCGGGGCCCCGCCCCGCGCCCTCCCATCCGAGGATCCCCATGACGCCATTCGTTTACCGGTGCACGGACTGCGGGCGCACGTATTCCCGCGACGAGGTCCGCTACCTGTGCCCGACGTGCGGGGAATCCTACCGTCCCGGCATCCCCCTGACGGGGGTGCTGGAGGCCGTCTTCGACTACCCGGCCATCCACGGCCGCTTCCAGCCCGGGCGCCCCGACTGGGGGCTCTTCTGCGCCGTGGAGGACCGCTACCATCCCCCCCTGCCCGTGGGCAACACGCCCATGGCCCGGCTTGACCGGACGGCCGCCGAGCTGGGCCTCGGCACCCTCTGGGTCAAGAACGACGGGCTGAACCCCAGCGGCAGCCTCAAGGACCGGGCCTCCTTCCTGGTGGCCGCCGAGGCCGCCCGCCTGGGCATCGACCTGATCGTGGCCGCCTCCACGGGCAACGCCGCCTCGGCCCTGGCCGCCGTCTGCGCCTCCACGGGCCAGAAGGCCCTCATCTTCGTCCCGGAGAAGGCCCCCAAGGCCAAGCTGGTCCAGATGGTCCTCTACGGGGCGACGGTGGTGCCCGTCAAGGGCACCTACGACGACGCTTTCCGGCTCTCCCTGGACTACACGGCGAAGCGCGGCGGGCTCAACCGGAACACGGCCTACCATCCCCTCACCCTCGAGGGGAAGAAGACCGCCGGGCTCGAGATCTGGGCCCAGGCGGGCTTCCGGGTGCCCGACGCCATCTTCGTGTCCGTGGGCGACGGGGTGATCCTGGGCGGCGTGGCCAAGGCCTTCCTGGACCTCAACCGCGCGGGCCTCATCGACCGCCTCCCCCGCCTCATCGGGGTCCAGGCCGACACCTCGGACGCGATCCACCGGTACGTGGAAACGGGCGTATACTCCGACGCGGCCAACCCCACCACCCGGGCCGACTCCATCTCCGTGACCTGCCCCAGCAACGCCCACGGCGCACGGCGCGCCATCCTCGAGAGCGGCGGCCTCACCCTCACGGTCACCGACGAGGAGATCCTGTCCGCGCAGGCGACCCTCGCCTCCCGCTCGGGCATCTTCACGGAACCCGCGGGCGCCACGGCCTTCGCCGGGCTCCTCAAGCTCCAGGCCTCCTCCCGCGCCCTGCCGGCGGACGCTTCCGCGGTCATCCTGGCCACGGGGAACGGCCTCAAGGACGTGGAGGCCCCCCTCTCCCGCATCAGCATCCCGCCGGCGGTGGAGCCGGTCCTGGAGGCCCTCTCCCTGTGAAGACCGTCATCCGCAACGGCCGCGTGGCCATGGGCGACCGCCTCGTCGACGCCGACCTCCTCCTCGTGGACGGCCGGGTCGCCGCCGTGGGCGGGACCGGGCCCGCCGACCGGGAGCTGGACGCCTCCGGCTGCTACGTCCTGCCCGGCTTCATGGACTTCCACACCCACGTGGACGACCGCATCGGACGGCACTACCTGGCCGACACCTACGCCACGGCGACCCGCACCGCGGTGGAGAACGGCATCACCACCCTCTGCACCTTCGTGACCCAGGGCCCCGGGGGCACCCTCCGCTCGGCCATGGCCGAGGCCCGCGCCAAGGCGGCCGGGAGGTCCTACGCCGACGTGCTCTGGCACCTGACGCCCACCACCTTCTCCGGGGCGGACCTGGCCTCCCTGGAGGTCCTCGTGGCCGCGGGCTACCGGACCCTGAAGCTCTACACCACGTACAAGCCGGCCGGACTCTACGCCAGCTACGAGGTCCTGGAGACCCTCTTCCGCCGCCTGGGCCCCAAGGGCGCCACCTTCCTCGTCCACTGCGAGGACGACGCCCTCATCGCGGCCGTGGACCGCGCCGGGCTGGACCTCTCCCGGGCCTCCTCCCATCCCCGCATGCGTCCCGAGGCCGCCGAGATCGAGGCGGTGCGCCGGGTCGCGGACCTCGCCGCGGCGACGGGCGCGCCGGCCCACGTCGTCCACGTGTCCACCGTGGGGGCGGCCCGGCTCATCGCCGAGGCCCGGTCCCGCGCGGACCTCACCTGCGAGACCTGCCCCCAGTACCTGGTCCTGGACGAGGGCTGGCTGGCGCGCCCCGACGGCCACCGCTGGCTCTGCTCGCCGCCCCTGCGCGGGGACCGGGAGGCCTTCCGCGCCCTCGCCCGGGACGGCGTCTTCGACATGGTCGCCACGGACCACTGCCCCTTCCGGCCCGAGGACAAGGACGCCTGGGACGGCAGCGACATCCGCCAGGTCCCCAACGGCCTCGCCGGCCTGGGGGCCTTGCCCCACATCACCTGGAAGATCTGGGAGGATGATCCGGACCGCTCCGCCCTGGGCCTGGCGGCGCACCTCGCCGCCCATCCCGCCCGCCGGGCAGGGGTCGCCCACCGCAAGGGCGCCCTCCTTCCCGGCCTGGACGGGGATGTCGTCGTGCTGGATCCCTCGGGCCCCGAGCGCCCCGTCCGCTCCGCGGACGTCCCGACCCCCGAGGCCTTCCCCCGCGAGACCACCCGCCTCCGCTTCCGCCATGTCCTGCTCCGGGGCGTCCCGGTCGTGCAGGACGGCGCGCTCCTGGACCCCGGCGCCCCGGCCGGACTGCCCCTTCAACCCGACCCCGAAACCCTTCCCCAATCCTGATCCAGAGGAGGATCCCATGACCGCAGGCATCGAGACCCAGCGCGCGACCATCACCGAGAACCTGAAGGCCTTCCAGGCCCTCAAGACCGACCTCTTCCACAAGGACTTCCTCCTCACCTGGGACCACCCCGAGGAGACCATCCGCGCGGTCGTCACCCTCGCGGACACCCTCAAGCAGCTCCACAAGGCGGGCCAGTCCTACCGCTGCTTCGACACGGGCCTGGCGATCTCCATCTTCCGCGACAACTCCACCCGCACCCGCTTCAGCTTCGCCAGCGCCGCCAACGCCATGGGCCTGGGCCTCTCCGACCTGGACGAGACCAAGAGCCAGATCGCGCACGGCGAGACCGTCCGCGAGACCGCGAACATGATCAGCTTCCTGACCGAGGTCATCGGCATCCGGGACGACATGTTCCTGGGCGAGGGCCACACCTACATGAAGGAGGTGGGCGACGCCCTGACGGACGGCACCAGCCAGGGCGTGCTCCACCGCCGCCCCAGCATCGTCAACCTGCAGTGCGACGTGGACCACCCGACCCAGTCCCTGGCCGACCTCGCCTGGCTCCGCCAGCACTTCGGCAGCCTCGAGAACCTCAAGGGCAAGAAGATCGCCATGACCTGGGCCTACAGCCCCAGCTACGGCAAGCCCCTCTCCGTCCCCCAGGGCATCATCGGCCTCATGACCCGCTTCGGCATGGACGTGCGGCTGGCCCACCCCGAGGGCTACGGCCTGATCCAGGACGTGGTCGACATGGCCGGCCGCCAGGCCCAGGCCGCCGGCGGCAGGTTCTCCGTCAGCAACAGCATGGAAGAGGCCTTCGACGGCGCCGACATCGTCTACCCCAAGAGCTGGGCCCCGTTCCAGGTCATGGAGCGCCGCACCGAGATGCTGAAGAACGCCGACAAGGAAGGGCTCCGCGAGCTGGAGAAGGAGTGCCTCGCCAACAACGCCCGCTACCAGAACTGGGAGTGCACCCGGGCCATGATGGACCGCACCAGCGGCAAGAAGGCCCTCTACATGCACTGCCTGCCCGCGGACATCACCGACGTCAGCTGCAAGGCCGGCGAGGTCTCCGCCGAGGTCTTCGAGCAGTACCGCATCCCCACCTACCATGAGGCGAGCTACAAGCCCTTCGTGATCAGCGCCCTGATGTTCCTCACCCGCATCAAGGATCCCGGCGCCAAGCTCGAGCAGATCGTCCGCCGCGCCCAGAGCCTGAGCCTGTAGGCCGAAGGAGAACCCATGTCCAGGATCATCAAGACCTACAACGAAGAAGTGGTCAAGCGCACCGCCAAGCGCTGCAAGGACCGGGGGATCATCATCCCCACCTTCGAGCAGATGCGGCACCCCGGCACCGCCCCCGAGGCCGTGAAGGCCCGGCTGAAGACCGTCGGCCTCTGGGACGTCGATCCCGCGAACCTCTTCCGCATCACCTGGAAGAACGACCACGCCACCGGCCTCTTCGGCGGCCCCAACCACCTGGAGATCCCCTCGGTGATCACGGGGGTCAAGGCCCGGATCATCGGCATGGTCGGCAAGTACTTCCCCACCGGCGCCCACAAGGTCGGCGCCGCCTTCGCCTGCCTCGTGCCCCGCCTCGTCAGCGGCGAGTTCGACCCCGACCGCCACAAGGCCGTCTGGCCCTCCACCGGCAACTACTGCCGCGGCGGCGCCTTCGACTCGGCCGTCCTCGGCTGCACCGCGGTGGCCATCCTGCCCGAGAACATGAGCAAGGAGCGCTTCACCTGGCTCGCCGAGATCGGCTCTGAAGTGATCGCGACCCCCGGCTGCGAGAGCAACGTGAAGGAGATCTACGACAAGTGCTGGGAGCTCAAGGCCGACCCCAAGCACATGATCTTCAACCAGTTCGAGGAGTTCGGAAACCCGGTCTGGCACTACAACGTGACGGGCCCGGCCATCGAGGAGGTCTTCAACGCCATCCGCACCCCGAAGACCCGCCTCGCCGCCTACGCCAGCGCCACCGGCAGCGCCGGGACGATCGCCGCGGGCGACTACCTGAAGGCGCACCACCCCGGCGCCAAGGTCATCGCCACCGAGGCCCTCCAGTGCCCCACCCTGCTCATGAACGGCTTCGGCGACCACCGCATCGAGGGCATCGGCGACAAGCACGTGCCCTGGGTCCACAACGTGCGCAACACGGACGCCATCGCCGCCATCGACGACGAGGACTGCATGCGCATCCTCCGGCTCTTCAACGAGCCCGAGGGCCAGGCCTACCTCGCCTCCCTGGGGGTGTCCGAGGCCGTGCTGAAGCAGCTGCCCCTCCTGGGCATCAGCGGCATCTGCAACATGCTGGCCGCCATCAAGGCCGCCAAGTACTGGGAGCTGGACGAGAACGACGTGGTCTTCACCATCTTCACGGACAGCTGCGACATGTACCGCAGCCGCCTGGAGGAGCAGACGGCCGAGCATGGCGCCTTCACGGCCATGGACGCGGCCCGCAGCCACACCGGCAGCCTCGAGCGCCAGGCCGTGGACCACTTCAAGGAACTCACCTTCCCCGAGCGCAAGGCCGTGCACAACCTCAAGTACTACACGTGGGTCGAGCAGCAGGGGAAGACCTACGAGGAGATCTGCGCCCAGTGGGATCCCGAGTACTGGCGCCAGCTCTTCACGGAGGAGGCCGCCGAGTTCGACAAGCTCATCGTGAAGTTCAACGAGGAAGTGAGCCGGGCCTGACGGGCGCCCCCGCCCTCCACCGCGCCTCCGCGTCCATCTCCCGGGAGGGACGCGGAGGCGCGGGTGTTCCCGGCGGGCGCGGCCCCGGTCCCTTCCCGCCCCCGCCGGGCGGGCCTTTGTCCTAGAATCCAATTCCAGGGAAATTCCATGCCCAACCGCATCCTCATCGAGAACGGCACGATCCTCACGTTCGGCTCCCCCTGCCGGGTGCTCGAAGGCCAGGCCCTGCTCATCGAAGACGGTGTCATCCGCACCCTCGCGCCCAAGGGCGCCATCGCCGGGCCCTTCGACAAGGTGCTCGACGCGACGGGCCAGGTGGTCATGCCCGGCCTCGTGAACGCCCACATGCACTTCTACTCCACCCTGGTCCGGGGGCTGGGCAAGGCCGCCCCCAGCCGGAACTTCCAGGAGGTCCTGGACAACCTGTGGTGGCGGCTGGACCGCAAGCTGGGCCTGGACGACGTGGAGGTCAGCGCCGAGGTCATCCTGGCCGACGCCGTCCGCAAGGGCACCACGACCCTGGTGGACCACCACGCGAGCCCCTTCGCCGTCACGGGTTCCCTGGACCGCATCGCCGCCGCCGTGAAGCGCGCCGGCGTCCGCGCCTGCCTCTGCTACGAGGTGTCGGACCGGGACGGGGCCGCCATTTCCGAGGAGGGCCTGCAGGAGAACGCCGCCTTCGCGCGCCGCTGCGCGTCCGAGCGCGATCCCCAGCTCCGCGCCCTGTTCGGCCTCCACGCCGCCTTCACCCTCGAGGACGCCACCCTGGACCGCGCCGCGGCCCTGGGCCGGGAGGTGGGCACGGGCTTCCACGTGCACGTGGCCGAGGCCGCCTCCGACGTGGCCGCCAACCTGGAGCGCCACGGCCTCACGCCCGTCGCGCGGCTCCACGCCCACGGCCTCCTCGGGCCGGACTCCATCGCCGCCCACTGCGTCCACGCCACCCCCGCCGACCAGGAGCTGCTGGCCGCCGCCGGCACCTTCGTGGCCCACAATCCCCAGTCCAACCTCAACAACGCCGTGGGCATCGCCGACGTCCTCGGCATGTGCGCCCGGGGCGTGCGGGTCGGCCTGGGCACCGACGCGATGACGGTCGGCATGCTCGAGGAGATCCGGGTCGCCTTGTGGGCCCAGCACCTGCGCCAGGACAACCCCTCCTGCGCCTTCATGGAGATCGCGGGCACCCTCTTCGCGCGGAACCCCGAGCTGGCCACCCGCCTCTGGGGCTTCCCCCTGGGCACCCTGGAGGAGGGCGCGGCCGCGGACGTCATCCTCGTCGACTACCATCCCCCCACGCGCCTGGACGGGAACACCGTCCTTGGCCACCTGATCTTCGGCCTCTCCCAGGCCGCGGTGGACACCACGGTGTGCGGAGGCCGGATCCTCATGGAGCGCAAGGTCCTGGTGAACGGCCTGGACGAGGCGCGGCTCGCGGCCCGCAGCCGGGAGCTGGCCGACGCGCTCTGGGACCGGTTCTGAGGCGCCCGTGAAAGGCCTGCGGGAGCTCGCCGCCGCCATCCGGTCCCTGGAGGGGCCGGCGGCGCTGTCGACCCTCGTCCGGGCCCGGGGCAGCTCGTACCGCAAGCCCGGGGCCCGCATGGTGCACGCCCCCGGAGGGGTCCGCGCCGGCGGCATCAGCGCCGGCTGCCTGGAGACGGATGTCCTGGAGCGCGTCGAGCGGGTCCTGGCGGCCGGCGTCCCCGCCCTGGCCACCTACGACATGGGCAGTGACCTGGACCTGGTCTGGGGCACGGGCATGGGCTGCCAGGGCCGCGCGGACGTGCTGATGGAACCCCTGGAGCCGGGCCGCCTCCCCTGGTGGATGACCTGGTGCCTGGACCTCATGGAGACCCGCGGCCGGGGCGCCCTGGCCACGGTCTGGGCCGCGGAGGCCGGCGCCTTCGCCGGCCCCGGGGACCGGTTCATCCTGACGGAGGACGAGACCCAGGCCCCGGCCGCCCTGGCGGAGGCCCTGCGGGCCGTGGAGGCGTCGGGGGAGCCCGCCGACTTCGAGGCCGAGGGGGTCCGGGCCCTCCTGGAACCGGTGCTCCCCCCCACCGCCCTCTGGATCGTGGGCGCCGGGGACCACGCCCGGCCCCTCTTCCGGATCGCCCGGAACCTGGGCTGGTACCTGGGCCTGGCGGATCACCGGCCCGCCCTCGCCACCGCGGCCCGCTTCCCGGAGGCGGACCGCATCCTCGTGGGCCGGGCGGGGGACGTCCTGGCCCGCGTCCCCTTCGACGCCCGCACCGGGGCCCTGGTGGTGAGCCACGTCTTCGAGGAGGACAAGGCCGCCCTGGACGCCCTCCTCCGCGCGCCGCTGGGCTACCTGGGGCTCCAGGGCAACCGCCGGCGCTCGGAGCGCCTCCTCCAGGAGCTGGAGGCGGAGCGGGGGCCCCTGCCCGCCTCCGGCCTGGCCGCCCTCCACTTCCCGGCGGGCCTGGACCTGGGCGCGGAATCCCCCGAGGCCATCGCCCTCTCCATGATCGCCGAGGCCCAGGCCGTGCTGTCGGGCCGGAAGGGCGGCCCCCTGCGGGACCGGAAGCTGCCCATCCACGGGTGAGGCCGGACAGGAAGACGGTGCATGAGGCGCGCATCCCGCGCGCCGCATGCACCGTCCCGCAGCCCCGACGGGGCGATCCGGAGCGCCTACTTCCGGGCGGCCACCTTCACCGGCGCCGGCCTGACCTTGTCCTTCAGCTCGCGGAGGGCCAGCTGGCCCTGGCGGGCGAAGTCGATGGCCTCGCCCAGGATGCGGGCCACCTCCTGCGGGGCGTGGAAGCCCATGGAGTTCTCGGCGTTGATGAAGTCGGAGCGCCACTGCGCCTTGCGCTGGTACTCGAAGACGTCCTTGAGCTGGGCCTCGTCATAGCCTTCGGCCCGGGCCTTCTGGAGGTCGTTGATGAGGGCGACGACGGCGTCCTCGGCCCGCAGCATGAGGGTGTGGGTGCGGTCCTGGATGGCCTCCACGCGGGCCTTCAGCTCGCCCTCGGGGAAGCGGTGGCAGGTCTGGCAGGCGCGGTTCACGTTGAGGAGGGGGCTGGCCACCCGGTGGTCGCTGATCTTGAGGGCGCCCTCGCGCTGGTAGGGCATGTGGCAGTCCGCGCAGGAGACGCCGGAACGGGCATGGACGCCCTGGCTCCAGATCTCGAATTCGGGGTGCTGGGCCTTGAGGACCTCGGCGCCGGTCCGGGCGTGCTTCCAGTCGAAGAACCGGTGGCCGTCGGCGAACTTGTAGTTGTCGTAGGTGGCCTCGATCTCCTCGACCTTGAGGCCGCGGTCCCAGGGGAAGAAGAGGGTGGTCTTGGGGCCGCAGTAGTACTCGACGTGGCACTGGCCGCACACGAAGGACCGCATCTCCTGCCGGGTGGCGTCCCGGTTCGGGTCGTAGGCCTCCTTGCGGTCGCCCTTGCGCCACTTCTCCACGGAGGGCAGGTGCGGCACGGGGGAATCGGACTTGGCCAGGGCGACGATGCCGCGCAGGAAGCCGGGCTTGGTCACGCGGAGCTGCATGGTCTTGGGATCGTGGCAGTCGGCGCAGACGACGGGGTGCTTCACGAGCTTGGTGGCCTCGGCGTAGGGCAGCTTGCACACGGCCTCGAAGCCGGCCATGAGCTGGGCCTGGCCCTTCTCGCTGAGGAAGGGATCGTCCAGGGAGCCCGCCGCGCCGGCCTTGAGGCCCGCCTCGCGGTAGGGGATGGTCGTGGCGCCGTGGCAATGGAGGCAGGCGCCGCTCTGGGGACGCTCGGTGACGCGCTTGGTGGCGCGCTGGTCGTCCAGCATGAAGGCGTGGCCCCGCCGGTTGCGGTAGTCGATGGCGAAGGCGTAGCCGTCGAAGATCACCGGCAGGCGCGGGTCCTCCACGATCTTTTCGGGCGGGAGGGCCTCGCTGCCGCCGCCGCCGTACTTGGTGCCGTAGCGCTCCGAGGTGCGGAGGTAGCCGTCGTACTGGCGGGGGAAGTTCTTGCCCCAGAGCGCGGGGTCCAGCGTCTTCTCGTCCAGGTCGACGAGGCGCACGGAAGTCTGGAGGGCCTCCATCTTGTGGCGGGTGACGCTCGCGTTCAGGGCCAGGACGAGGATCGTCCCGACCGCCGCGGCCGCGGCGATGAGGCCTAGGCGGAACACCGGGCGGGTGTGGAGGGGGGGCTTGGGATCGTTCATGGGTGGCCTCGAGAAGGGATCTGGGATCTGGGGCTAGCGTCCGTGGCCCACGCCGGGGTGGCATTTCACGCAGCCGTAGAGGCCCCCGCGGGGCTCCGCGGAAAGCCCCCCGTGGGCGGTGATGTCGTTGACGAGCGCGGCGTGGCAGCGGATGCAGTTGGCTTCCAGCACCTCCGCGTTGCCGGGCTTGATCTGGATCGGATCGTGGAAGTCCATGAGGGTGAAGGCGCGGCTGTGGTGGTAGCCGTTGCTGGCCTTCACGTAGAGCTTGCCGATGGCGCTCTCGTGGGGCAGGTGGCAGTCGTTGCAGACCGCGGCGGCGTGGTGGGAGCTGTGCAGCCAGCCCTCGTACTGCTCGCGCATCACGTGGCAGTTCACGCAGACGGCGGGGTCGTTGGAGAGGTACGAGGTGCCGTGGGCCGAGACGAAGGTGAAGAGCCCCGAACCCAGGAACGCGCCGACGAGGATCGGGATGGCGATGCCCAGGGCCCAGAGCGCGCCGCGGGGCTTCACCTGCCGACCGCCAAGTCCTCCTGCCATGGCTTCCTCCGAATCCGTCCTAAATACGGCTATGCAACTAGGCTGCACGCGAAGCCTAGAATCTTCCTTGACGGAAATCAAGACGTGAAACTTTTCTCGAAAAGAATCTAACTGTTTATTTATAAATTGGTTGCCCGGGGTTCCAGGCGAGGATGAAGTCCGCCACGGCCTCCGGATCGTCCAGGTCCAGGCGGGGCACCGGCAGGTCCGGGAGGGCCTCGTCCGACGCCACGGCCACGATGTGGGGGTCGCCGCCGACCAGCAGGGGCTTCCCTTCGGACCGCCGGTGCACCTCGATCTTGGGGTGGGGATGGGTCTTGAAGCCCTCGATCAGGAGCAGGTCCACGGGCGTCATGCGCTCGATGAGCGATTCGATGGAGGGTTCGGGCGCCTCCCGGTTCTCGTGCATGAGGACCCACCGGTGGGCGGCCACGACGAGCACCTCGGAGGCCCCGGCCTCCCGGTGCTTCCAGGAGTCCTTGCCCTCGGTGTCCAGGTCGAACCGGTGGTGGGTGTGCTTCATGGTGGAGACCTGGAGCCCGCGGCGGCGCAGGACCGGGAGGAGGGCGGTCACCAGGCTCGTCTTGCCGCTGCCGCTCCAGCCCACGATGCCCATGATCCGCATGGCCTCACCCCTTCCGTCCACCTTTCACCGCGCCGGGGCGCATGGGCAGCCAGTGGTCCACGAAGAGGGGCTGGGCCACCTTGTCCGCCGCCTTGAGGCGGTGCAGGGTGCCGGTGTGGTCCTGGCTGGCCGCGACGATGGCGAAGGCATGGGCCAGCGCCGCGAACGTTGTCATGCTGCAGCTGAAGAGCAGGTCCTCGCTGGGCACGGGGATGTGGATGTCCGCGTAGGGCGCCAGGGGCGAATCCGCGCGCTCGGAGAAGGCGAGGACCGGCACCCCGGACTCCTTGGCGAAGACGGCGGCGTCCACCGTCTCGCGGCTGTAGGGCGCGAAGCTGAGGACGATCAGCAGGTCGTGTTCCCCCAGGTTGGCGACCTGGTTGGAGAAGTCGGAGGGGATGGCCCCGATGCAGGGCAGGCCGGCCTGGGTGAGGTAGAAGGCCAGGATCAGGCTCATCACGTGGGAGACGCCCCGGCCCAGGATCACCCGGTGGCGGGACTGGGTGATGAGGGCCACCGCCTCCTCGAGGGTGCCGTGGTCCACCATCTGGATGAGCCGGTTGAGGTTCTCCCCGTCCCGCCGGGTCACTTCGGCCAGGGTGCCGAAGACGTCGGTGGGGGCCTCCATCATCTCCAGGTCCGTGTCGCCGCTGCGGGCGTGGCAGGCCGCGCGGAGGGCGTCGCGGAACTCGCTGAAGCCCTTGTAGTCCAGGCGCTTGGCGAACCGGACGACGGTTCCGACGCTCACGTTCGCCCGGTGCGCCATGGACTCGATGCCCCAGAGGGCGCCCAGGAGGTGATCGGACATGAGCACGTCCGCGATGCGGCGCATGGCGTCCGGAAGGTCGCGGTACGCCTCCGCGAGGCGCGCCTGGATGGGGGTATCGGACGTTTGGGCGTTCATGGGTGATGAAAAGTGTAGCACCAGGGGCGGGGGGCAGGGGCCCGGCGCCGGGTATCCTGTCCCCATGATGTACGCCGCCCTCGCCTCCGGCTCCAAGGGGAACTGCCATGTCTTCTCCCGCCCCGGGTCGACCCTCCTGGTGGACGCCGGCATCTCCCTCAAGCAGATCCGCCTGCGCATGGCCGCGGTGGGGCTGGAGGAGGGGGCCGAGGTGGCCGTGGCCCTCACCCACGAGCACTCGGACCACATCGGGGCGGTGCCCGTCCTCCTGAGACGGACCCCCTGGCTGTTCATGGGCACGCCGGACACCTTGGCGGCCGTGGAGGCCGCGACGGGGGTGGAGATCCCCCCCAGCCGCCGGATCCCCCTGCGCGCCGGTTCGCCCGAGCGATGGAACGGTTTCGAGGTGCTCCCCTTCACGACCCCCCACGACGCGGCCGATTCGGTGGCCTACCGGGTCTCCGCGGACGGCCTGCGGGCCGCCGTGGTGACGGACCTGGGGCACCCCACGGCCCTGGTGGAGGACCACTGCCGGGACCTGGACCTGCTCGTCCTGGAGGCCAACCACGACGTGGTGATGCTCCGGGAGGGGGACTACCCCCCCGCCCTGAAGGCCCGGATCCTCAGCCGCGTCGGCCACCTCAGCAACGAGGCCATGGCCGACCTGCTGGCCCGGGTGAACGCCCCCGCCCTGCGCACGGTGGTGCTCGCCCATCTGAGTGAACACAACAACCTGCCGGACCTGGCCCGGCTCGCCGCCGAGGCGGTCCTGGCGGGCAGCGGCACCCGCCTCCTGGTGGCCAGCCAAACCGTTCCCCTCCAGGTTGCGGACCCCGCCGTTTAGGACGAGGATGGATCCATGAACCTCCTGAAGCCCTCCCGTCTGGCCTTCGTGGCCCTTTCCCTTCCCCTGGCGGCCCAGACCCCCCTCTTCAACGACGGGACCGCCTTCGGCGGCTCCCGGGTCTTCTCGGACGGCCTGAGCCCCCTGGGCAACCCGGCCCGGTACGACCGGGCGGCCCCGGGCTGGCACCTCTCGTGGGTCGACGGGGACCAGCGGGCCTCGGACAACAAGGCCATCCTCGGGGACACCCTGGCCACCGATCCCACGGTGGTGGACGGGGCCCTCCGGCGCCTGGCCGACAACCCCTGGGCCCTGCGCACCCGCGCCTACGGCCTCGCCATGGCCCGGGACGCGGCCGGCTTCGGCTTCACCCGGGAGGAGTTCCGCAGCAGCTTCGCCGCCGTGGACCTGACCAACCTGGGCGCCGGCCTCGCGGCCAACACCACCGTCCTGGACGGGCGGCGCGCCATCGTGAACCGCATCCACGTCGGCGGCGGCTCCCTCGCCGGGGGCACCGCGGCCGGTTTCAGTTTCCGGGCCGAGCAGTGGCAGCTGGGCGGCATCGCCCCCCTGCTGGCCCAGGGGGGGACCTTCCCCTACACCCTCCGCGCCGACGACCTGGTCATGTCCGCCAACCCCGCCTCGGTGAAGGCCACCAACTGGGCCCTGGACGCCGGGTTCACCCGGGACCTGGCCGAGGGCCTCCGCCTGGGGGTGATGGTGGACCAGCTCAACCGCAAGCGCCTGTGGGACGTGGACATGAAGCCCCAGTTCCGGGCGGCCCTCCAGCTCGACCTGGGCCCCAGCACGCTGCTGACCCTGGAAAGCGACCTCAACCGCACGGCCCGCATGCCCTTCCCCCAGAAGCAGCGGACCGCCGCCGCCTCCCTCCGCTACCAGGTCAGCGCCTCGGTCACCTTCCGGGTGGGCGGCGAGCGCCGGGAGATCGGGGACGCCTCCGTCACCCGCGTCGGCGGCACCCTGGACCTCCGCATGCCTTCCCTCCTGCTCTCCTTCGGGTTCCAGGCGGGCCCCGACCGGCCCCTCAAGGGCCTCGCCGCGATGGTGAACTGATGGTCACCCGGTTCCGCGCGGCCGCCCTGGCGGCCCTCGCCGCCCTGGCCATGTCCGCCCAGCCCCCCCTCAAGGAAGTGGTGGAGCGCTTCGACGCCGCCCAGGCCAAGGTCTCCACCCTCCAGGCCCCGTTCACCCTCACCATCCGGCGGGCCCTCCTGAAGACGCCCACCGTGACCAAGGGGACCCTCTGGCTCCAGGAGTCGGACTTCGTCCACTTCGCCTTCGCCCCGCCCGAGGACCTGGTCATCCACATCACCCCCAAGGCCCTCGTCTCCTACAGCCCCGGGGAAGGGGCGGCGGAGGTCATGAAGATCGGCCTCATCAAGAACACCAACCGCCGCTTCCTGGGCCTGGGCCAGCGCCTCAGCTACCTGTCGGACTACTTCCGCATCAGCGTCGGCGAGACCCGGGAGCCCGCGGGCACCTGGCTCCTGACCCTCGAGCCCCGGAGCCTCTCCGTCAAGAAGCGCATGCAGGTCCTCCAGATCTGGGTGGACCGGGAGACCTGGCTGCCCCGGCAGATGAACTGGGTGGAGCGCAGCGGCGACAGCTGGCTCCTGGAACTGGGCCCCCTCGGCCTCAACCAGCCCGTCCCCGCCCAGGTCACCGGCTTCAAGGTCCCGGCCGGCGTCCCGGTCCGCAACGAGTTCAGCTTTTTTGCAACCAGAAGGAAGTAGAATGAAGGCGGCTGCAACGAGGCACGCATGATCGTCACCTGTCCATCCTGCGAATCCCGCTTCCAGTACGGGGACGAGCGGTTCATGGGAGCCCCTTCCAAGCGCTTCCGATGCCCCAAGTGCGGCCACACCTTCGAGGTCCGGAACCCCGCCCTGGCGGCCCCGGCGCCCCTCGCGCCGCCGCCGCCCCCGCCGCCGCCCAAGGCCACCGAAACGAGCCGGCGCAAGGGACGGGACGCCATGCTCTCCCTGGCCAACCTGAAGCACGACGGCATGCCGCCGGGCATGCGCTACAGCCTCGCCTTCCTCACCGGGCCCCTGGCCTCCACCGTGAAAGTGCTGGAGGGGCCCATCACGGTCATCGGGCGGGAGGAGGGGGACGTGGTCATCAACGACCCGGAGATCTCCCGCCGGCACGCCCGGGTGGAAATCCATCCGGACGGCACGGTCTGGCTCTCCGACCTGGGAAGCACCAACGGCACCTTCCTGGACACCACCCCCATCACCGAGCCCGTCAAGCTCTCCGATCGCCAGGAATTCTCCTGCGGCCGGAGCACCTTCATGCTCCTGGTCCGGGACACCAACGCCCTCGGCCTGGACTGAGCCATGGGCAGTCCCTACGATCCCTACCTGACCCAGGCGGAGGCGCTCTTCCAGGCCGGTGACGTCGTGAAGGCCGGCCAGATCTGGCAGGCCATCCTGAAGAAGGACCCCACCTGCCAGGCCGCCCGCTCCGGCCTCTACCGGGTCAAGGCCCACTTCGACGCCCGGGCGACCCAGGACGGCCTGGAGGCGCCCCCTTTGCCGGGCGCCCCTGTGCCGGGCGCCCCTAGGCCGGGCGCCCCTGAGCCGGGTGCCCCCGACCGCCAGACCCACACCCCCCCGCCCACGGAGGTGAACAGCCTCCTGGAGGCGGGCTGCGCCCTGTACGACGCCGGCAAGCCCGAGCGCGCCATCGCCACCTGGGAGCTCGCCCTCAAGCAGGATCCGGAAAACGCCCTGGCCCGCGGCTACATCGACGGCGCGCGCCGGGAGCTGGAGCTCCGGGCCGCCCCCCCCGAGGCCCCCGCCGAGGCGCCGGACGCGGACCGCCTGGTCCGGGACGGCTGCACCCTCTACGACATGGGCCAGACCGAGGACGCCCTCGCCAAGTGGGAGCGGGCCCTGGAGGCCGATCCCGGCAACGCCCTCGTCCGCACCTACATCAACGGGGCCCGCCGGGACCTGGGCCTCCCCCCCCTGGCCGGGGCCGCCGAGGGTCCTTCGGCCTCCCCGGCGCCGGAGGCCGGCTCCCGGACCGGCGCGGACGAGGCCGAGCGCCTCGTGCGGGAGGGCATCCAGATCTACGAGCTCGGCATGGCGGACGAAGCCATCGAGAAGTGGCGGCGGGCCCTGGACGCGGATCCTGGACAGCCGGACGCCCAGGCCTACCTGGACATGGCCATGCGCGAGCGGGGCACGGGCCCCACGCCCACCCTGCCCGCGGTCCCCGCCCCCCCCGAACCCGCCCACCCGGTGGCGGAACCCGGCGAGGACCGCATCCTCGCGGCCGAGCGCCTCCTCCGGACCCGGCGGATCGAAGAGGCCGCGTATTCCTTCCAGCAGCTGCTCGAGGCCGGCTCCCGGGATCCCCGGGTGATCCTCGGCTACCAGCAGTGCCGGACCCTCCTGGGCGCCCAGGCGGCGCCCGAGGCCCCCCCGGCCCACCCCGTGGCCAGCCCGGAGCCGGCGCCCGTGGAGGCCGCCCCCGTGCCCGCCATGCCCCGGACCGTGACCACCCGCGCCACCACCCGCGGCGGCCCCCGCCCCCCCCGCGTGGCCCGGGACCTGCCCGTGCCGGAATGGCTCCTCACCCCCCGGAACGTGACCATCGCCGGCCTGGCCGTCGTCGTCCTCCTGACCCTCTCCATCATCTTCCGCTCCTACCAGCGCGATGTGGCCCTCCGCGAGGCGGTGGCCGCGGCCCGGAACAGCGCGGCCGCCCCCGCGGCCCGCAAGACCCAGGCCCCCGTGCTGGGCGAGACCCCGGCCGCGATCCGGGCCGAGGCGGACAAGGCCGTCTCCGACGATCCGCTGACCGCCTACTACCGGGCCCAGGAATGCCTGCGGCTGGACCCCGGCGACGCCGCCGCCGCCCAGATCCTGGACCGGGCCAAGGCGGGCCTGGCCGCCCTGCCCCCGCTCCCCGAATCGCCCGACCTGGACAAGAGCCTGCGGGACGGGGACCTGGACACCGCGCGAAGCACCCTCCTCAACCGCCTGCGCCAGGCCCCCGACGACGCCGAGCTGAAGGGCCGGGCGAAGACCGTGTGGCTGGCCCTCGTCCAGGCCCGGGCCGGCGCCGAGCACTACGGCGACGCCCGGGACCTGCTCCTCCAGGGCCGGGCCATGTTCCCCCAGGACCGCACCTGGCTGGCCCGGCTCCGCCTCCTCGAGCAGATCCAGGCCCTCCCCAAGGGCCAGCGGGCCCCCTGGATCCCCCTTCTCGGCTGACCGGATGACCCGCCCCCCCTGCCCCAGCTGCCACGCCCGGGTGACGCCCCTGGCCCTGGAATGCCCGGTGTGCGGGTTGGCCCTGCCGCGCCGCCCCCTGCCCCGGCCCCTCCTGTTCCAGGCGAGCGCCCTCCGCGCGCCGGCCCCCGCCCCCAAGGGCGAGCGGCAGAGCCTGTCCGTCCCTGCCCTGGGCCGGGTCGAGCCCCTGCCCCTCGTCGAGCCCCCGCCCGGCGATCCCCTGGCCCTTCCGCCCATCCCCGCGGTCGAACTCCGGACCCCCGCGGCCCCGGAGTCCGATCTCCTGGACGCCTTTTGGCCCGTGGTCCGCATGGAGGCCGGCGAGCTGGCCTGCCTCCTGGCCCTCAACCTCATCGCCGCGATGGCGGCCTGCCTGGCTTCCGGCGTCTTCCCCGCCCGCCTTTACGGGGAGATGTGGGCCTACCTGGTCCCCCTGCACCTGACCCTCTCCTGGGCCTACCTCATGGTGCCCCTGGTCCTCGTGGGCCAGTCGCCGATGATGGCCCTCCTCCGCCTGGCCGTGGACGCGGACCAGCCGGAGCGCCGCATGGCCTTCAGCCTGCTGCACCTCGTCTCCAGCGCCGCTTTCCCCGTCTCCTTCCTCTGCATGGTGCTCACGCCGGATCACCGGACCCTGGCCGAGCTGCTCAGCGGCCAGGAGATCCTCCAGGTGCCCTCGGCCCGCCTGCGCTGATTCAGTCCGGCAGGTGCATGCGCACCGAGGTGACGATCACCCCCGGCTTGAGCATGAGGGAGGCCTTGATGCGGAAGGCCATCTGGTTGTGGAGCACCCGCTGCCACCACTTGGGCGTCACGTACTCGGGCAGGATCATGGTGAGGCACACCTCGGGCTCCGCCAGGCGGAAGCGGGTGACCTCCTCCAGGATCGGCTCGACGACCTTGCGGTAGGGGCTGGGCACGCTGCGCAGGGGCACGCCCATGCCGTAGTAGGCCCAGTCGGCGCGCAGCTTCTGGATGGCGGGGCTCTCGTGGAACCCGTCCGAGCCGAGGTCCACCGTCAGGGCCTCCACGCGGTTGCCGGAGATCAGGCGCGCGTAGGAGAGGGCCTGGACCACCCCGGCGTGGAGCCCGGACACGAGCACGATGGCGTGGTGCTTGCTGGGCAGGAAGGCGTCGGTGCGGCTCGCCGCCAGCGTCGACTTCACCTTGATGTAGTGCCGGTGGATGTTGAAGAAGGTCGTCACCAGGATGGGGACGAGCACGATGACGATCCAGGCGCCGCCGACGAACTTCGTGATGGCGATGTCCAGCATGACGATGGCCGAGGCGCAGGCGCCGATCCCGTTCACCACGGCCTTCACCTTCCAGTGCGGCCCCTGCTTGCGGCGCCAGTGCACGACCATTCCGGTCTGGCTGATGGTGAAGCCCAGGAACACGCCCAGGGCGTAGAGGGGCAGCAGCACGTCCGTGTTGGCGTGGAAGAGCACAACCAGGAAGCCCGCGAAGACGGAGAGGATCAGGATGCCGTTGGAGAACACGAGCCGGTCGCCCATGCTCGCGAACTGGTTGGGCAGGAAGCCGTCCTTGGCCTGGAGGGCCGCGAGCCGCGGGAAGTCCGCGTAGGCCGTGTTGGCGGCGACGACCAGGATGGCGAAGGTGAAGCCCTGGATCACGTAGTAGTAGACCTTGCCGAGGCCGGTGACCACGCCGTTGTGCCCCAGCACGTGGCGGGTCAGGTTGGAGAGCAGCGTCTCCTGCACCACCCGCGGGTCGGTGCTGTGGTGGTAGACCACGCCGTAGTGGTGGGCCAGCAGGGTGATGCCGAGGAACATCGTGCCCAGCAGGAGCACCATGGCGATCATGGTCTTGGCGGCGTTGGGGCCCGAGGGTTCCTTGAAGGCCGTGACGCCGTTGGAGATGGCCTCCACCCCGGTGAGCGCGGTGCAGCCCGCCGAGTAGGCCCGCATGAAGACCCAGATGAGGGCGAGGCCCGCGAGGTTGTGCGCGTTGCCGACGGCGGCCTCCACCTGGTGGGCCTGGACGCCCGCGGGCACCCCGGCGATCCACTTGGCGAACCCGATGAAGATCATCACCAGGATGCTGACGAGGAAACCGTAGGTCGGGATGGAGAAGAGCGCGCCGCTCTCCTTGACGCCGCGGAGGTTCGCCATCGCGATGAACGCGATGGCCAGCAGCGTCAGCGCCACGTTGTGGTCCTGGAGGACCGGAGCGGCCGCGGTGATGGCGGCGATGCCGGAGGAGACGGACACGGCCACGGTCAGGATGTAGTCGACCAGGAGGGAGGCTCCGGCGGTCTGGGCCGCCGTCTCGCCCAGGTTCTCCTTGGCGACGATGTAGGCGCCGCCGCCGCTGGGATACTCCAGGATCGTCTGGCGGTAGCTGAAGGCGAGGATCAGGAGCAGGAGGGTGATGCCGATGGCGACGGGGACGGAGAGCCCGAACACGAAGGCCGCGGCGCCGCCCGCGGCCGCCGCCGCGGCCCCGCCGTGGCCGATGGCCGTGGACAGCGAGGCCATGATCTCCTGCGTGGCGTAAGCGACGGAGGAGAGGGCGTCCGAGGAGAAAACGGCCAGGGCGACGGGGTTGCTGATCTTGGTAGCGTGGGTTTCGTCGCTCGCCAGGCGGCGACCCAAAAGAAGACGTCGAAAATCAGCCATATGGCCCCGTGGGAAATAGCCCGAGGTTGGATCATAACCTAGGAATGCACCATTGGAAGCCCCGCCCGTGGCGAAGTGATCCAAGTCCGGGGACCCTCGTTCCCGCTAGGAGCCCCCGGAAAGGCGGGCGCCGGTTTTCATGGGCAAATCATTGCCCATCCACCCGCAGCGCTTCCACCACATGGACCTGCCCCGGCCCCACCGGCCAGAGCCAGCGGACCGGTTCGGCCACGCGCCGACCCGGGAAAGCCCGCGCCACGTCCACGCCGCACAGGGGGTCGTCGGCCTCCAGGGCTTCCGTGGCGCGAAGCTGGGCGGTCCAGGGTTCGGCCGGAGGCCCCAGCTCCACCCGGGCGGACCCGAAGAGGACGCCCCGGTCGTGGAGCAGCCACAGGGGCGCCCCGCTCTCGGCCAGCCGCGCCAGGAAGGCCGTCACGGCGCGGGCCGTCCAGGCCCGGAGGGCCGGATCCAGGGGATCGTCCTCCTCCCCCCAGTCGGGCAGGTGGCCGCCGAAGGCCGAGGTGACGGCCCGTTCGGCCATCACGCCGAACTGGCCCATGACATTGGCGGCCAGGATCGCCGCGGGCCGATGCGCCCGGATCCAGGCGCCCAGGGGCGCCGCCTCCGGCCGCAGGGAGGCCATGAGGCCCGCCAGGCGGCGTGCCGAACTTCGCGTGCCGCGCACCCGCCCCGACCAGGGCTGGCGCGCGGAACGGCGCGCCGCCGCCGCCAGGTCGGCCATGCCCCCCGTCAGGTCGGCCTGGACCCAGGGGACCCAGCGGCCGTGGCGCAGCAGGGTGCGGATCCGGCTGGTGGGGTCCGCGTCCCAGCCCGTGGTGCCCCGCGGGGCCAGGGACCAGGGCACCTCGAGGCCGGAGCCGGCCCCCAGCACCAGGGCGGGGCCGGTGGCCCCCCGCAGGCCCTCGCCCAGGAAGGCCCGGGCGCGGGCGAGGTGATCGGCCCAGGCGCCCCGGTCCCGGCGCAGGAAGGCGAACTGCTCCCGGGCGAGCAGCGCGGGCAGACCCGGGCCCGCGCCCATCAGCGCCGCCAGATGTCGAAGGGCTGGGTCCCGATCAGCGCGTTGAAGCTGCCGCTCGAGGGACCCCAACCGCCGGGGCCCCCCTGGCGGAGGAACCCGTAGGCCAGTTCGACGTAGAACCGGGAGAAGACGGTCCGGACCACGAGGCCGGTGCCCAGCATGCGCCGGTCCGAGAAGAGCCCCCCGGCCGTGGCGGCGGTGACGGCGTAGTCCACCCGCGGCACCACCTGGAGGGAGAGGGCGAAGGGGCCCCGCATCCGCACGGGCACCCCGAACCGCGCGACCGCGAACTGGGGGGCCTGGAGGGCCAGGGCCTGGGAGCCCACCAGGAACGCCGGGCCGCCCAGGTTCCAGAACCGGTCCAGGGGCAGGTTCCGGCCGTATCCGTACTCCACGTCCAGGTCCAGGCCCAGGTTCGTGGTGGCCCGCAGGGAGCCGAACGTGGTCAGGCCGCGCAGGCGCAGGTAGGCGAAGCGGAAGGCCCCCTGGGGATCCAGGTCGGGCAGGGCGTCCCCGATGGCGTAGCGGCTGCGCACCAGCAGGCCCTCCCGGGGGAAGGTGTGGCGGTCGAAGTTGTCCCACTCGAAGCTCAGCTCCGCGGTCCGCTCGTGGCGGACGCGGCGGGGATCCACGCCCAGGGAGAAGGCCGCCTGGCGCCACGTCCCGGCCAGCTCGAGCTTGCCCTTGCCGAAACCGCCGACCCGCACATAACCCCCCACCCCCACGTCCTGGGTGGTGATCACCGTCCGGCTTGCGTCCGCGCGGACCTCGGGCGAAGGGTAGACGAGGGCGTTCTCCACGTACTGGCGGAAGGCCGAGGCCCAGAACTCCATGGCGAAGCCCGGGAAGCGGAAGAACACGGGCCCCTGGATGGCGAGGAGGGCCTGCTGCTGGAGGCGGTTGCTGGCGGCGCTCAGCTCCCCCTCCAGGCCGAAGCCCCCGAGGTTCTCGGTGCGGTACTTCACGCCCAGGGCCGAGCCCAGGTTCGTCTCGTAGCCGACGCTGAGATCCACCGCCATCGCCTGCTGGTGGACGGGGGTGAGCTCCAGGTCGGCGTCCGGCGTCCCTTCGGCGGCCACGATCCGGGCCCGGAGTTCCGCGAGGTGGAGCCGGCGCTGGGCCAGGTCCAGGAGCTGGCGCAGGTCGCCGGTGTGGACCACGTGCCCGCGGGCCCGCGCCATGAGGGTCTCCAGGTAGACGCTCTCGTATTCGCCCCGGGCCCCCTTCACGATGACGGTGCGGATCGTCGGCTCCTGGAGGCGGATGACCAGCTCCCCCGTCGCCTCCTGGAACCCCGAGCCCCGCACGTCCACCAGGGGCGTCCCCTCCACGGCGAGGTCGTGCACGAAGGCGCTGAGGTAGACGCCGAAGGCCGCGGGATTGAACGGCTCCCCCGCGGGGAAGCGGGAGCGGACGTCGCGCTCGATCCGGCGCACCAGACGCGGCCGGCCCTCCACGCGGATCGCCGCCACCCGGCCGAAGGGCACCACCTCCAGGTGGACCGCCCCGCCCGCCACCCGGGCCCGGGCCTGCTTCGCCCAGCCGTGGAGGAGGAGCTGCTGGAGGGCCACGAGGACGTCCCGGCGCTTCACAGGCGCGCCCTGGGGCAGCACCCGCCCCAGCATGGCCTGGGCCTCCGGGTCCAGGGGGCGGACGCAGTCCACCGCGACGCGGTCGGCGGGGAGGGTCTCGTCGGGAACGTTCGCGAGCAGGAGCTCGCGCAGGGCCGGGAGGTTCGCGTCGAAGGCGTCCCGGCCGGCCTTGACCAGGGACCCCAGGCTCCGGCCGTAGTCGAGGAAGTCCGCCGTCTCGATCTCGGGCCGGATGACGATGCTCGCCGCGGCGCGGCTCTCCCACTGGCGGCGCTCCACCACCAGGTCGAGGCTGCGCGCCGCGAGGGAGAAGAAGTTCGAGACCGGCGCCTTCTGGAAGGGGGTGCTCACGTCCACCGCCACCGTGACCTCGGCGTCGAAGGCCCGCTTGGCGGCGAGGACCGGGAGGTTCTCCACCAGGGCCCCGTCCACGTAGGGCTGGCCGTCGATGACGACGGGACGGAAGGCCCCGGGCACGGCCATGGAGGCCCGGAGGACCTCCACCAGGTCGCCCCGGTCGAACACCTTCCCGTGCCCGGTGTCCAGGTTCGTGGCCACGACCCGCAGGGGGTACTTGAGGCCATCGAAGGTCGCCGAGCTGAAGTAGGCCCCCCGCGTCATCAGGCCCTCGAGGGCCCTCCGGATCTCGACGCCCTCCCGGAGGGAGAGGGCGAAGGAAGGTCCGCCGGCCTCGAACCGGAGGCTGAGCAGCGTGCCGTTCTCCGCCTCGTCCTCCGTGAGGGTCCGCCCCAGGCTCCGCCCGAGGGGATCCAGGAAGGAGCGGTTGAAGTCGACCCGGGCGAAGAGGTCCTCGATCTCCTTGCCGGAGAAGCCGCCCGCCATGAGGGCGCCCATCAGGGAGCCGGCGCTGGTCCCCGCGACCCCGTCGATGGAGAGGCCCACCTCCTCCATGCGCTGGAGGACGCCGATGTGGGCCACGCCGCGGGCCCCGCCCCCGGAGAGGGCGAGGACCACCTTCGGCCTGCCGGGAACCTCCACCCGCGGCGAGAAGGTGAACACCATGTCCGGCGGGATCACCGTCACGTCGATGCAGGGCGCGGGCTCCTGCGCGGCGAGGGCGGCCGCCGCGAGCAGGGCCGCGAGGAACCTCATGCGCGGGCGATCGCCTCGAGCTGGGCGTCCATGAAGGAGGCGCATCCGGTCAACCCCAGGTCCAGGAGGTCCAGGGCCTCGGCCCGGGTGAAGCTGCGCCCCTCCCCCGTGGACTGGAACTCCACGATGTCGGGGACGTCCTCCACCCGGCCCGCGGGCCGGGACGCGACCAGGTTGCAATCCACCGCGGCACGGTGGTCCTCCTCGTATTCCAGATCCAGGATGAGGCCCTGGCGAAGGCCGGGGCCTGCCTCCAGGATACCCACGCTCACGGCCGAGACCTGGTTCTTCAGCGCACTTTCCAGCCCGCGGGCCTTGAGGGCCAGGGCCAGGGCCACCCAGGCCCCGGTGATGGAGGCGCAGCGGGTGCCGCCGTCCGCGTTCAGGACGTCGCAGTCGAGGGTGAGCTGGCGCTCCCCGAGCCGGGCCAGGTCCACGGCCTGGCGCAGGCTCCGGCCGATGAGGCGCTGGATCTCCACGGTGCGCCCCTGCTGGCGGCCCTTGGCGGCCTCGCGCGCGTTGCGGGTGTGGGTGCTGCGGGGCAGCATCCCGTACTCGGACGTGATCCAGCCCGTGCCCCGGCCCTTCATCCAGTCGGGCACACGATCCTCCAGGCTCGCCGAGCAGAGCACGTGGGTGTTCCCGAGGCGGACGAGGCAGGAGCCCTCCGCATGGACCTGCACACCGGTCTCGAAGGCGATCCGCCTTGTTTCTCCCTGAAGTCTCATGGTCTCAGGCCTCCGGTTCGATCTTTTTCACCCGATTTTCGTGCCGCCCCCCTTCGAAGGGGGTTTCCAGGAAGATTTTGAGGTAGTATTCAGCTTGTAGCGGATCCGTCAGCCGCTGGCCGAAAGCGATGGCGTTAGCGTCATTGTGCATCCTGGCGAGGCTGGCGTGCTCTGGTGAAGTCACCAGGGCGCAACGGACGCCCCTGTGGCGATTGGCTGCGATGCTGATGCCGATGCCCGATCCGCATACGAGAACGAGGCGCTCCCACTTGTCCATACCTTCCGCAGCCCGGTGCGCGAAATCCGGATAATCCACAGAGGCGTGGCCATCGGTGCCAAAGTCCACCGCTTCGTGACCCTGGGCCTGGGCCCAAGCCTTCAGGCGCTCCTTGAGGTCGTAACCTGCATGATCGCTACCAAAGCCGATTTTCATAAATTCACTCCCTTACAAGAGGGTAACTGAATGGCCCGGCCCATCCTCCAGTATCGTCCCCTGGACCGGGGATTCCTCCTTTGCCTGCCCGGTGAGGGGGGAAGCCACGCGTGGCAGCGGACGCTGCGGAGCCTTCCCGGCAACCTCCACGGCCGGGACCGCCTGACGCCGGCCCGGGCCCGGCTCTTCCTGCCCGACTCGACCCTGGTCGACACCCACACGGTGCCCCTCCGCTGGCAGCGGGCCCTGCCCTGGCTGGCCTCCATGCCCACCGACCCGGAGCGGGTGGGGGGCAGCCTCGCCTTCTGGGCCTCGGCCCTGCGCCTCCTCCAGTCCCTCGTCCTCCGCGGCGCCCTCCTGCCCCAGCTCGACACCCGGGGCAACCCGTGGCGCGCCACGTGGGGCATCAGCCTCACGAGCCCCGCGGACCGCCAGGCCCTGGACGCGCTCCTCAAGGCCATGCCCCCGTCCGTCCTCGCCTTCCCCGAGGCCGACGGCTGGATCTTCACCAAGGGCCTCGCCCTGGGCACCCTCGACACGGAAGAGGTGGACGACGACCTGGCCCAGCCGCCCGGGGCCGCCTTCGTGCTGCGGGCCTTCCTGGAGGACGGCGCCGACTTCCTGGTGCGCTTCGTGGCGGGCTCCCTCCGGCAGGGGGACGATCCCCGCCTCGCCCTCATCCACCGGCTCCGCGGCCACAAGCGGGACCGGCTGCCCTGGGACGAGCGCCTCATGGTGGCCCTCAGCCACCCCATGAATGAATTTCCCACCATCGGGGTTACCGAGCGCACGCTCGGAGAGCAGCTCGAGCAGTGGAGCGAGGGCGCCCGGGTCCAGTGGATCCGGCCGAGCCTCAAGCTGGAGGCGCCCCCGGTGCCCCCCGGCAAGGACGCCATCCAGGAAGCCGACCGCCTGTCCGAAGCGGGCTGGATCCTCCGGGTGGGCCTGGAGACCCAGGACGGGGACGAGATCCCCGTGGCCCGGCTCTGGGCCTCGTCCACGGAGCCGGAGGTCCTGGAGGCCCGCAAGGTCCTCCTCCGGGGCCTGGCCCGGGCCGTGCCCTTCTTCCCGCCCCTGGGCGGGGCCCTCGCGGGCAAACAACCGGATGACCTTCCCCTCCTGCCCGCCGAGGCCTGGCAGTTCCTGACCAAAGGCGCCACCCAGCTCAAGGAGGCGGGTTTCCTCGTCCACATCCCCGAAGCCCTGGCCGAGTTCGGCGGCGCCCGCCGCCTCCGCGCCAAGGTGAAGCTGGGCGCCCGTCGACTCGATGGGGGCGCCGGGGCCGGGCCCGCCGCCCAGGAGGGCCTGGAGGGGGCCGTGTCCGCGGATTGGTCCCTCATGCTGGGCGACGACACCCTGGACCTCCAGGACTTCGCCCAGATGGCCAGCCTGAAGCACCCGCTCGTGGCCTGGAAGGGCAAGTGGGTGGCCCTGGATCCGGAGACCCTCAAGCAGATCACCCAGGTCATCCAGGCCAGCCGCGGCGCCGGCTTCGAGAGCATGAGCAAGGGGGAGGCGCTGGCCGCAGCCCTCACCGGCAGCGCGCACATCCCCGGCGTCTCCGAGGCCATCGAGGTCGAGGTCGCGGGCGATTTCGGCGCGGCCCTGGAGGATCTCAAGGTCCTGCCCGACAAGCCCATCACCCAGCCCGCGGCCTTCAAGGGCCAGCTCCGCCCGTACCAGCTCCGGGGCCTCGCCTGGCTCGAGGGGCTCTGCCGGCTCGGCCTGGGCGGCATCCTCGCCGACGACATGGGCCTGGGCAAGACCATCGAGGTCCTCGCCCTCCTCCTGCATCGCCAGCAGCGCGATCCCCACGCCGGGGACCCGACCCTGCTGGTGTGCCCCACCTCCCTCCTGGGCAACTGGGAGCGCGAGATCGCCAAGTTCGCCCCGACCCTGCCCTTCTTCGTCCACCACGGCAACAACCGGGACAGCCTGCCGAAGCACTTCAAGCCCCACACCATCGTCCTCACCACGTACGGCGTCGTCCGGCGGGAGGAGGACGTGTTCGCGGCCCGCAACTGGTCCATGGTGGTCGTCGACGAGGCCCAGGCCATCAAGAACCCCGGCTCCCACCAGGCCAAGGCCGTCCGGAAGCTGCGGGCGCCCTTCAAGCTGGCCCTCACCGGCACGCCCATCGAGAACCGCCTGCTGGAGCTCTGGTCGATCCTCGCCTTCGCCCTGCCCGGCTACCTCGGGAACGAAGGCCGGTTCAAGGACCAGTTCGCCGCCCCCATCGAGAAGTACCGGGACCCCGACGCCGCCCTGGAGCTGCGCCAGCGGGTCGGGCCCTTCATCCTCCGCCGCCTGAAGACGGACCGGTCCATCATCCAGGACCTCCCCGACAAGCAGGAGATGAAGGTCTACACCCAGCTCTCCCGCGAACAGGCCCTCCTGTACCAGGGCCGGGTCGAGCAGATGGAGAAGGACCTCCAGGCCGCCCAGGGCATCGAGCGGCGCGGGCGCATCCTCGCCCTCCTCACCCACCTCAAGCAGATCTGCAACCACCCGAGCCAGTTCCTCAAGCAGACCGGCCCCTACAAGGGCCGCAGCGGCAAGCTCGAACGCCTCACCGAGATGCTCGAGGAGGTGCTCGCGAGCGGAGAACGGGCCCTGGTCTTCACCCAATTCAAGGAGATGGGGGACCGCCTCCAGGTCCACCTGGCGGAGGTGCTCGGCTTCGAGCCCCCCTTCCTCCATGGCGGGACCACCCGGGAGCAGCGCGACGAGATGGTCCGCACCTTCCAGGAGGACGCCGACGCGCCGCCCATCATGCTCCTCTCCCTCAAGGCCGGCGGCGTCGGCCTGAACCTCACCGCGGCCACCCACGTCTTCCACTTCGACCGCTGGTGGAACCCCGCCGTGGAGGACCAGGCGACGGACCGGACCTACCGCATCGGCCAGTCCCGGAACGTCCAGGTCCACAAGCTCATCACCATGGGGACCCTGGAGGAGAAGATCGACGCGCTGCTGGAATCCAAGCGGGATCTGGCGGACCGGGTCGTCGGCACGGGGGAGGGCTGGCTCACCGAGCTGGACGACGACGCCCTGCGGCGCCTCGTCATCCTGGAGCCCGACGCCGACATCATGGGCGAGGACGAATCGGGCAACGGCTCCTCCGATGAGGGCGCGCCCCCCCGGGGGGACGACGGCGTCACGGAAGAGACCCTCGAGGACCTCCTCCCCGCCCGCACCCGCACTCCGGTCCGGCGCAAGCCCAAGACCGCCGCCAGGAAGGGGGTGCTGTCGTGAACACCCTGAGCGAGCGTTTCGGCACCACGTGGTGGGGCCGCCTCTGGATCCACGCCCTGGAGCAGCTGGGCGACGACTTCGAGAACCGCCTGCCCCGCGGGAAGAAGTACGCCGAGGAGGGCGCGGTGAGCCACTTCACCGTCAGCCCCGGCGAGATCCAGGCCAAGGTCCACGGCCGCAAGACCTACAACGTCACCCTCGGCCTGCCGGCCCTCAGCGCCACCCAGTGGGAGAAGGCCCTCGAGCGGATCCACGCCGAAAGCCGGTTCGTGGCCTCCCTCCTGGCCGGCGAGATGCCCCAGGGCCTGGACGAGACCTTCCGCGAGGCCGGGGCCAGCCTCTACCCCCGGGTGCCGAAGGAGCTCCAGACGCACTGCGACTGCCCCGACTGGGCGAACCCCTGCAAGCACGTGGCCGCGGTGTGCTACATCATGGCCGAGGCCCTGGACCGGGACCCCTGGCTCCTCTTCGACCTGCGCGGCCGGACCCGGGAAGAGGTCCTGGAGGCCCTGCAGGCCCGCGTCGAGCCCGCCCAGCCCGCCCCCCGCAAGCGCGGGAGGCCGCGGAAGGAGGTCTCCGTCGTGGACCTGCTGGCCCGGCGTCACGAGATGGCCGAACCCTGGCTCCGCATGGACGAGGCCGTCTACGACGCCCCCAGGGCCGCGATCCCCGAGATCCCCATCCCCCGCGCCATCCCCCCGGATCCCTCCGTGTTCATCCAGCTGGGCCCCCTCCCCCACGCCCGGATCGAGACCAGCCTCTGCCTCGCGGCCCTCATGCACCGCACCGCCCAGGTCGTCCAGATCCAGATCGAGGAAGGGGTTGGTAACATGGAGGAGCCCGAGGGCGCGCCCCCCGAGCAGGGCCAGGCGCCCTCCCCCTTCGAAACGCCCATGCCCCCGCCCTCGAGCTCCAAGTCATGGCGCCACAACAAGAAGCGCCGCTGGGGCAAGGGCTGAGACCGGAACAAAGGAGCCGCCATGAAGACCATCTCCACCTCCAGCGCCCCCGGCGCCATCGGTCCCTACTCCCAGGCCAAGGTCTGCGGAGGGTTCCTCTTCACCGCCGGCCAGATCCCCCTCGTCCCCGGGACCGCCGACCTGATCGCCGGCGGCATCGAGGCCCAGACCGAGCAGGTCATCCGGAACCTGGACGCGGTGATGGCCGCCGCAGGCACGGACTGGAGCCGGGTCGTCAAGACCACGGTCTTCCTCACGGACATGGGCGAATTCGCGGCCTTCAACGCGGTGTACGAGCGGATGCTGGGCGGCGCGAAGCCGGCCCGCAGCACCGTCCAGGTCGCCGCCCTTCCCAAGGGCGCCCGCGTGGAGATCGAGCTGGTCGCCGAGGCCGGCGCCGATGCGTGACAAGCGCGTCTACGACAGCATCCTGGACGTCATCGGGAACACCCCCCTCGTGCGGCTCCACCGCATCACGGCCGGCATGCCCTTCCCCGTCTGGGCCAAGCTGGAATTCCTCAACCCCATGGGGAGCAGCAAGGACCGCATCGCCAAGTACCTGGTCGAGCAGGCCGAACGCACGGGCCGCCTGCACCCCGGCGACTGCATCCTCGAGAACTCCTCGGGCAACACGGCCATGGGCCTGGCCCTCATGGCCATCCAGAAGGGCTATCGCCTGAAGGCGGTCGTCCGGGACCGCACCAGCAAGGAGAAGCTGGACCAGCTCTCCGCCCTGGGCGTGGACGTGGTGAAGGTGGACACGAGCCTGCCCCCCGAACACCCCGACAGCTACAACAACATCACCCCCCGGCTCGCCCGGGAGATCCCCGACTGCTACTTCCCTGACCAGCACAACAACCGGGAGAACAACCAGTCCCACTACCTGGGCACCGGGCCCGAGCTGTGGGACCAGCTGGACGGCCAGATCGATGTCTTCGTGGCCGGCATGGGCACGGGCGGCACCGTCGGCGGCGTCGGCCGGTTCCTGAAGGAGCGCAACCCCGATGTGAAGATCGTGGCCGTGGACGTGGTGGGCTCCGTCTTCACCCGCTTCTTCCGCACCGGCGAACCCGGCCAGGCCGCGCCCTACCTCCTGGAGGGCCTGGGGGACGAGTTCCTGATCGGCACCGCCGATTTCTCCGTCATCGACGACATGGTCCAGGTGACCGACCGGGACGCCTTCCTCGCCGCCCGGGAACTGGCCCGCACCGAGGGCCTGCTCGTGGGCGGGTCCAGCGGCGCCGTCATCCATGCCCTCCGCACGATCGCGCCGTCGATCCCCGAAGGGGCCCGGGTGGCCGTCCTCTTCCCCGACAGCGCGAGCCGGTACCTCAGCACCATCTTCAACGACGACTGGATGCGCGAAAAAGGCATGCTCTAGGGAGCGTTTGGCATCCCATGGGCAAAATGATCAGTTAGCCATCCCTGATTGGACCTTCCGAACACACCCTAGGCTCAATACTGTCGGTACAAGCCTTGCCATGCCGCCTCGGTAGCCTATAGTTGCAAGAAGAGGCGACCATGGCGAGGACTGCGGCGACGCTCCCGGCAGGGAGTCGGATCACCGATTACATGAGCTTGGGGGTGGTGGCAAAGACCTTCCCCCGAGCACACGTGGACGAGGTTCTAAAGCGCACAGGCAGGACCAGTGCGCGGCAACGGGACCTGCCCGCCCATGTCGTCGTCTACTACGTGATCGCTCTCGCGTTATTCATGCAGGCTTCCTACGGTGAGGTGCTGCGATGCCTGCTGGAAGGCGTCCAATGGTTGATGGACAAGGCTGTCGAGCCGAAGGTCTCCCACAAATCCAGCATTTCCCAGGCCCGAATCCGACTTGGTTGGGAGCCGATGAAATTGCTTCACGACGAGATCGTCAAGCCGATCGCAACGCCTCAGACACGTGGTGCCTGGTTTCGGGACTGGCGTCTGGTGAGCATTGACGGAAGCACCCTTGATGTTCCGGATGAGGCTGAGAAGGAGGAAGCCTTCGGATCTCTGGGGTCATCGCGAGGCAAAGTCGCATTCCCGAAGGTCCGGTTTGTTTGCCTCTGTGAGCTTGGGACCCATGTGATGTTCGGGAGTCGCGTAGATTCCTATGAGGTCGGAGAGGTCACACTTGCGGAGGACGTGTTGCCCCTGCTCGAACCAGGGATGCTCTGCCTGGCCGATCGCGGATTCAATTGCTTCAAGCTATGGAAGTTGGCCCAAGGAACCGGGGCTGATCTCCTTTGGCGCCTGCGTAAGGACATGAACCTGCCCAGGGAGAAGCAACTGCAGGATGGAAGCTACCTGAGCACCTTCTACGAGTATTGGTATGACCGGAAGAAGTCCACGAATGGAATTCGGGTCCGCGTTGTGGAATACACCCTGGATGGGATGGAGGGAGCGGAACCGATCTACCGCCTGGCGACTACCATCCTCGATCCAGAGAAAGCCCCAGCCAGGGAATTGGCTGCCCTCTATCACGAGCGATGGGAGATCGAGAGTGCGTTCGATGAATTGAAGACCCATCTCCGGGGTCGCCAGGTAACCCTTCGAAGCAAGACGCCTGACCTGGTCAGACAGGAGTTCTACGGGATGATGATGGCCCACTTTTCCATCCGCGGCCTGATGCATGAAGCGGCCCTGAAGGGGGATGTCGATCCCGATCGCTTATCGTTCCTGCACGCAGTTCGGGTGATTCGCCGCAAGCTGACGCGTTTCGCGTCTCTCCCCCCCTCGGGAGAGGCCGGCATTCCATCAGAGCGTCCTGTCTGAGCTGCTGAGCGAACCCGCAGGCTGTAGCCGCGACCGGATGAACCCCAGGGCCATCAAACGGAAGATGAGCAACTGGCCGACCCGACTACGACAAAACGGCGCGAAGTTTCTCAGCCCAGGTGGCTTTGGCCTGCATCGTGATCTGGCTGAGGCTATGAGCGGAGGGTGACAAGCGTTCCGGATCCTCATTGATCCTATGAAACGCGGAGGCGCGGAGGATCTCGCAGAGGGTCGCGGAGGAAAGCGCTCCTGGAACCTGCCACCTCCCAATGACACGTCCCAACGGGAGGCGTGATGGGAAGGCATTGGGGAGAGGTCGACGGGGAGGATCATCCGCACAAGGAGATCACCCAGGCCATCATCGGGGAGGCCATCGAGATCCAGAAGGCTCTGGGGCACGGACTCCTGGAAGATCCCTACAAGGTCTGTCTGGCGCACTCCCTGAGACTGGCCGGCCATAAGGTGAAGCGGGAGGTTTTCCTGGATATCGAGTGGAGGGGGCTTGTGGTTGAGCGGGCCTATCGGCTGGATTTGCTGGTTGACGACCTCGTGGTCGTGGAGGCGAAGGCGGAATGGAGGTCGGCCTGCTCCTCAATTTCCGTCAGTGGCCTTTCAAAGACGGTGGAATCAAGCGGGTGATACATACAAGGGCTTGATCCTTTCTCCGCGAGCCTCAGCGAGATCCTCCGCGCCTCCGCGTTCCAATAGGATGCTGCGAATGCGCGGCGCCATCAGGCACTGCAGCACAGACTCACTATTCCAGCTCCTCCATGCTCCGGCACGGATGGGTATTAGCCATTACTATCCTAGATTACGAACACACCCTAGTTCCGCCAGAGGTAGCTCACCTTGAAGAAGAGGCTCCGCTGCATGGGCTCGTAGCGCGAGCCCTGCGGCTTCCACTGGCCCTCCACCCACTCGGCCTTGTCCTGGATCTCGCCGTAGCCGAGGAAGAGCACGGTGCCGGGGATGTAGGTGAAGGAGGCCAGGTAGTCCGTGAGCATCCGGCGGCGCCAGGAGTCGGTGCGGACGGTGGCCCTCAGGAAGAAGCTGCTGTTGAACTGGTAGGTGACTTGGCTGTTCACGGTCCGCACGTCGAAGACGGGCGCCCCCGTGTCCGGGGCGTCCATGCGCACGCGGTTCAGGTCCAGGGTCCAGCGGAGCTCCTGGCTGGGCTGGAGGACGAGGCTGCCGGTGACGGACCGGGTCGGGCCCTGGAAGGGGACGTCGGCCTCGTAGTAGACATCGCGGCCGTAGCGGAGGGTCCCGGAGACGTTCAGCCAGCGGGTGGCCCAGACGCCGCCGTTGACCCTGTAGACCGTCTTCGTGAAGAGCAGGCCCTTCCAGCCCTCCCGCACGCGCTGGAGGTCGAACCTCAGGCTGCCCCCGTGCACCGTATTGAGGCGGAGGGCGGCGAGGGCGAGGTAGTCGGTGAGGCCGGTGACGTTGTCATGGATGACGTAGCCGAAGAGGAAGGGGTTCACCTTGGTGATCCACGAATCCTTCGGGTGGAAGTTCGGCCCGACGTAGAAGGTGTGCTGGTCGATCCCGGTCCGGTTGTAGAAGGCCGTGTCCATGCGGAAGTCAGGGTCGTAGTGCTCCGAGGTCGCCTGGAGGTCCAGGGACCGGGAGGCGTAGCTCCACAGGAGGAGGGCCCCGGTCCCCGCCTTCCGGTCGGCGACGCCGGGGTCGGCGGACCAGGACTGGAGCACGTTGCCCGCCAGGGTCTGGCCCGCGGCGGGCCGGATCTGGAAATCCGCGCCGGCGACCCGGTTCCAGCCGCCGTCGAAGGCGCGGCTGCCCCACAGGGCCCCGGCGTACTCGCCCTGGCCGAACCCGTAGAGGCCCCGGGCGATGGTCCACGCCGCCGCATGGCCGAGGCCGGGGTTCTCCCCGTCCGCCCAGGCCTGGCCCGGGGCCCGGTCCCCCGCGGCCAGGACGCCGAAGGAGAGGGGCCCCTCGTCGCCGGTGACCTTGGCGCCCCACTTGGGATCGACGATCTTCCGGGTGTGGACGGCGACCTGCATGTTGGCGTCGCCGCTGGGCCCCGCCAGGCTGAAGATCCCCATGCTCTCCATGAAGAAGGGGCGCTTCTCGCTGTAGAAGATCGGGTAGCGCTGGTTCACCTCCACCTGGAAGGCGTCGCTCTCCACCTGGCTGAAGTCCGGGTTGTAGGTGAGGTCGGCGGTGATGGAGGAGGTCAGGCCCGCCTTCACCCCGATGCCCAGCTCCGTGGAGGACGCCCGGTCCCAGCGCCCCGGGGCCGCGTGCACCGATGTCCGGCCGTACGTGACGCTGGGCAGGACCTCCAGGCGCAGGGGGGCGTCCAGCTTCGCGAACTGGAGGGGGAGGTGGGTCTGGTACACCCAGTCCCCCGCCTTCATGGCCGGCCAGGATCCGCTGATGCCCAGGCGGGTGATCTTCCGCCAGAAGAGGATGCCCATGCGCACGTCGGTGCCGCTCTTGAACCGGATGCTCTTGAAGGGGAGCCGGAGCTCGACGGTGTAGCCGCCCGGGAAGCGGGCACCCTTGGATTCCCAGACCCAGTCGGGGCTCGAATCCTCCCCGCTGGCCAGGGAATCCAGGGCGTCGCCCTGGATGCCCAGGGGGTTCACGAAGAGGTGGATGGCGCTGTGGCGGGTGCCGAAGGTGTCCAGGGAGAGGCCCACCCAGTCGTCGCCCCACAGATCGTCCCGCTTGCTGAGGCTCGCCTTGATGGTCCCGGGCTGGCTGTCGTGGCATCGGAAACCCACGTACAGGGCCTCGGCGTCGTAGGCCAGGTAGACCTCCGTGCGCTCCGTGAAGGCCCCGCCGCGCGCGGGGTTGTACGTGCCCCAGGCCCCGTCCGGGAGCCGGGCCTGGGCCCAGGCCGGATCGCTCAGGTCCCCCCGGAGCTCCGGGCCCTTTTCCAGACGAACCGGCCGCAGGACCAGCGGTGGCGGGGCCGGGTCCCCGGCCAGGGCGACCGCGCCCAGCGCGCACGCGAGGAGGGCCCCCAGGATGCTTCGCCCCATATCGTCCCCTTGCCAATGGCTGGGCTACGGGGAGGCGCCGGGTCCGTTTACGGGGTCAGGCCTCGCCGCCCTTCCCCTCCCGGTGCCGGCCCTTGGTGGGCGGCCGGGTGATGAGCCGAAGGGATTCGGGGGGCGGGGGCAGATCGGGCAGGGAAAGGGGGGACAGCAGGTTGTCGCCGACCACCTTCCAGGCGCGGGCCTGCTTGGGCAGGCGCTCGGGCTGCATGACCTCCCAGCCCTGGGCGTACGAAACGAAGGAGGGCATCACGAGGGCGAAGCCCGTGAAGAGGAAGGCGGGGTACCGCAGCCACTCCGACCCGGTCTCCCCGATGGGCACCGCGAAGAGCGGATGGAGCCCGCCGTTGATCCAGAAGCCGTTGGGCGGGTCGTGGCGGGGGTAGACGAAGATGCGGCGGCGGTGCATGAGGGTGTGCGAGCCCACGCGGTAGGTGTCCATGGGCTGGATCCCGGTCCCCTCCAGGGACGGGCCCCAGCTCCGTTCGGGGTGGCCCACCACCTGCACGACCTCCCGGCGGTGGCCGGCCAGCTTGCGGAACAGGAGGCGCAGTTCCTCGGCCTCCTCGTCCTCCAGGTGCCCCTGGTTGGGCTTGATGTCGCCCAGGATGGCCACCCGGCGCGGCTTGAAGTCATCGAGCAGGCCCAGGAGGCGCTCCCAGATCTCGTGCTGCTGGCCATTCGGAAGTGCGTCCGGGCGCTTCCGCCGTCCGGCCCCCAACCCCAGGAACAGGTCGGCGATGACCAGGGTCTCCTGGCGGGGCAGGAGGATGGCTCTCCGGCTGTCGAGGATGATGTCTTCCGAGAACTTGATCTGCATGGGCCTGTTTTTCCGCTCCCTCCCATTGGAACATGACCGGGGGGCCCCGTGGGCATCGGCGGCAAGGATGCCCCCGGCGGCGCCCGGGCGTACTGGTATCCTTGCGCTGGAGGATGCCGTCGTGCCGCTGGAAGCCCCTGCCCCCCTGTACACGGGTGACCGCCTGAGGGACTTGATCCTGTGCTATGCGGGCCCCTGGGCCTTCCTGCCCTACCTCCGCCGCCGGGACGACGAGGAACTGCTCTGGCATTCCCGGCAGGGGGTGCTGCTGGCCTTCTCCGAGGTGTCCCTGGCCCTGGCGCTGGTCATCATGGGGCTCTTCCCCCTCGTGGGCTTCGTCTTCGTGCGCTTCTTCCTCCCCCTCTGGCTCATGTGGTGCCTGACCATGTCCGTCACCGCCATCCTGCAGGCCTGCAAGGGCAAGCGGCACAAGATCCCGGTCCTCTGCCAGTTCATGGACTACCTGTAGTGCGCCCGCTGGTCATCGGCATCGGCGAGCTGCTCTGGGACGTGTTCCCCGAAGGCCGCCGGCTGGGCGGGGCCCCCGCCAACTTCGCCTTCCACGTGTCCCGGCTCGGATGCCGGGGTGCGGTCGTCAGCCGGGTCGGTGATGACGCGAACGGCCGGGACGCCCTGGCCTTCCTGGACCGCACCGGCGTCGACCGCAGCCGGGTCCAGGTGGATCCGGACCTGCCCACCAGCACCGTGGACGTGACCGTGGACCCGGAGGGCCGCCCCACCTACCGCATCCACCGCCCCATCGCCTGGGACGCCATCGCCTGCCCCGACGCCCTCCGGAGCTGGGCGCCGGAGGCCGCCGCCATCTGCTACGGCAGCCTCGCCTGCCGCGACCCCCGGAGCCGCGAGAGCATCCTCGCCTTCCTGGCCTGCGCCGGCCGCGGCTGCCTCCGGGTCCTCGACATCAACCTGCGGCGGGACTGCTGGGAGCCCGCGGGCATCCTCGCCCTCCTGGGGTACTGCGACGTCCTGAAGCTCAACGAGGACGAGTTCCCCGTCGTCGCCGACCTGTGCGGGCTGCGCCCGGACCTGCAGGCCCTGCGCGCCGGCCTGGGGCTGAGGCTCGTGGCCCTCACCCTCGGCGAGCGGGGCAGCATTCTCTGCTCCGAGGAGGAGCGGATCGAGGCGCCCGGCCTGTCCGTCCCGGTGCGGGACACGGTCGGGGCCGGGGACGCCTTCACCGCCGCGTTGGTCGCTGGCTTGGTTTTTGGCCAGGACCTGCGGACCCTGCAGCGCCGAGCCACCCGGCTCTCCGCCTTCGTGTGCACCCAGGCAGGCGCCACGCCCGAGACCGCCGACTTCCTGCGCCGGGATCCCCACTTCCGCTGAGCGCGCGCGCCGGGTCAGGCGGAAGGGGACCGGTAGACCGCGAGGGTGGTCCCCCGGAGGTGGGCGACCGGGAGGCTGTGCCGGAGGGTGTTGAGGTACTGGAAGACCCCCTTCGAGGCGCGGCCCCGGGTGGCGGCGTAGTCGTGCCAGAGGATGATGCCCCCGGGCCGGAGCATGCGAAGGGCCTTCTCCGTGTCGCTGCGGCAGTAGCTGTACGCATGGGAGCCGTCGATGAAGACGAGGTCCATGGTCCCGGCGAAGGGCGTCTCGTCGAAGAGCTTGCTGTCCGAGAAGATCTGGGTGACCTTGGCCTCCACGTCGGTCCCCGTGTAGCGGAAGCGGGTGAAGCAGGACTCCTCCAGGGAGACCGCCCGGGCCTTGGCGGTGTCCGTGGCCTCGGGCCGGAAGTCGTCCCGCTGGTCGGGGGCCAGGGTGAGGGTGACGATGCGCGCCTCCGGCGGGCTGTTCCGGGCCCAGAGGTAGGCGGTGCGGCCGGAGCAGGTGCCGAATTCGAAGAGGTTCAAGGCCCGCTTCGCGAGCACGGCCAGCACCCAGGCCTCCAGGTCCGTGGTGCCGGAGGGGACCCCGTCCCCCCGCCCCAGGAAGGCCACCTCGCAGCGCTCGGGCAGGGGTCCCAGGTCATCACGCTTGAACAGTTCATCAAACTCTTCCAGCCGGAGGGAGGGAAGCGGCCAGCCCATCGCCTTGCCGTGGAGGAGGTGGAGGCGCCGCTGATAAGACCAGCAGGTGTAACTTGCGGCCCCCAGGGCCAGGGTGAGCAGCAGGATGATGGACCAGGCGGCGGTGCCCATGGGACTCCCAGAAATTTACAATTCATACTATATATTCATCGAGACCTCCCCACAACAGCCCTTCGGCCTCCGCCCGCCTCCCAGGACGTCCGCGCCTCCGCATCCGCCCCAGGGGGCGGACCGGAGGCGCGGAGGTCGCAGCGCCGTCAGTCCCGGCCGGCGCGCGCCCCCAGGATGAGCATGGCGTCCCCGTAGCTGAAGAACCGGTAGCGCTCCCGCACCGCCTCCCGGTAGGCCTCCTGGGCGAAGTCCAGCCCCAGCAGGGCGCTCACCAGGACGAAAAGGGTGCTCTCCGGCAGGTGGAAGTTGGTGAGGAGGTGGTCCGCGGTCCGGAGGCGGTAGCCGGGCTGGATGAAGAGCCGGGTGGAACCGGACCGGGCCAGGCGCTCGCCGTCCCAGGCGGCCTCCAGGGTGCGGAGGCTGGTGGTCCCCACCGCCAGGACGGGCCGGTTCCGCTCCCGGAAGGCCGGCTCCAGCAGGGCGGCGGCGGCCTCCGGCACCTCGTAGCGCTCCTCGTGCATCACGTGGTCGTCGAGGTCCTCGGCGGTCATGGGCCGGAAGGTCCCCAGGCCCACGTGGAGGCGCACCGGCTCCCAGGCGCAGCCGCGGGCGCGGAGGGCGCCGATCAGCTCCGGGGTGAAGTGGAGGCCCGCGGTGGGGGCGGCCACGGCCTCGCCCTCCGCGGCGTGGAAGACCGTCTGGTAGCGCCCCTCGTCCTCGGCGTCGGCGGGATGCGCGATGTAGGGCGGCAGGGGGAGGCGGCCGATGGCGTCCACGGCGTCCCAGTCCAGGTCCCCGCCGGGCCCGACGACGCGCACCCGGCGCAGGCCCTCGTCCAGGGCGGCCTCGATCTGGACCTCGGCCAGGACGCTGCCGGCCTCGTCCACCACGAGGGCGTGCTTGCCGGGGCGGAGGCGGGACCCGGGCCGCACGAGGGCCTCGAAGGCTCCGCCGGGCAGGGCCCGGAGCAGGAGGGCCTCGCCGGTTCCGCCCCCGGATCGCCGGAGCGGGAGCCGCGCGTGCCTCACCTTCACGTCGTTGGGCACGCAGACGGCGCCCGGGGGGACCAGGTCCGGCAGGTCGCGGATCATGGCGTGGCGGAGGGTCCCCGCCGCCGCGTCGGCCACGAGGAGGCGCGCCCCGTCGCGGCGCTCCGCGGGATGCTGCGCGATGAGCTCCGGGGGCAGGTCGAAGTGGAAGGCCGATCTACGCACGCCCGGCCTCAGTCGTGGAACTGGAGGCTGTGGAGGCGGTCGTACTCGCCGCGCAGGGCGAGCAGCTCCTCGTGGGTCCCGCGCTCGACGATCTCGCCGCCCTTGAGCACGCAGATCCGGGTGGCCCGCTGGATGGTGGAGAGCCGGTGGGCGATGACGAGGGTGGTGCGGTCCTTCATGAGGGCCTCGAGGGCCTCCTGGACGGCGCGCTCGCTCTCCGTGTCCAGGGCGCTGGTGGCCTCGTCCAGCAGGAGGATGGGCGGATCCTGGAGCAGGGCCCGGGCGATGGCCAGGCGCTGGCGCTGGCCGCCGGAGAGGGTGGAGCCCGTCTCCGCCAGGGCCGTGTCGTAGCCCTTCGGCAGCGCCATGATGAAGTCGTGGGCGTGGGCCTTCCGCGCCGCCTCGATCACGGCCTCGCGGGAGGCCTCCTTGCCGTAGGCGATGTTCTCGTGCACGGAGTCCATGAACAGCAGGGTCTCCTGGGTCACGATGCCGATGCGCTGGCGCAGTTCCCGGGGATCGAAGTCGCGGAGGTCGGTGCCGTCCAGGGTCACCCGGCCCTCGGTGGGATCGAAGAAGCGGGGCACGAGGTTCACCAGGGTGGTCTTGCCGCCGCCGGAGCCGCCCACCAGGGCCACCGTCTCGCCCCGGCCCACCTGCAGGTCGATGCCCCGGAGCACCTCGTTCCGGCCGTTCCGCCCATCGTAGGCGAAGCGGACGCCCTCGAACGCGAGGCGGGCGGGGTTCTCCGGCACCGGCCGGGGATCGGCGGGCACCGTCATCCCGGTCTCCCGGTCCAGCATGCCGTAGATGCGGTCGAGGCTCGCCTGGGCGACCTGGATCTCGGCGTTGAGCTTGGTCAGGCGGCGGATGGGGTCGTAGAAGCTGTAGAGGGCGAGGATGTATCCGAAGAAGGCGGGGCCGTCCATGAGGCCGGCCTGGATCTGCCGGGTGGCGAACATGAGCAGGCCCGCCAGGAGCAGCCCCCCCACCAGCTCCATGATCGGGTGGGAGATGGCCGAGGCCCGGGCCGACTTCATGCCGAGCCGGAAGAGCTCGTTGTTCTGCTCGTGGAAGCGGGCCTCCTCGAAGGGCTCCCGCGCGAAGCCCAGGACGACCCGGATGTTGCTGAACACCTCCTTGAGGCGCTGGAGGAGCCGGCTGGAGGCCTCCATGTTCCGGTGGTTGATGCGCCGGATGCGCTGGCTCAGCTTCCGGATGGGGAACACCACGAGGGGCCCGGCGATGAAGACCGTCAGGCTCAGGCGCCAGTTCAGGTACATCACGTAGCTGAGCATGGCCAGGGCCTGGGTGATCTCCCGCACCGCGTCCGCGAACTGGTTGGAGGAGATGCCCTGGACAGCCTGGACGTCGCTGATGCACCGCTGGAGCAGCTCGCCCACGGGGTGCTTCTGGAAGAAGGCCGGCTCCTGGCGGAGCAGATGCCCGAAGAGGCGCTCCCGCAGGGAAATGGTCGCCCGGATGCCCGAGCGGACCATGATCAGGGTGCCCGCATAGGTGAAGATGCCCTTCAGGATGAAGATGGCCACCAGGACGGCCGGCAGGATCCAGGCCTTGGCCTGGAGGGTCGCCGGGCTAGGCAGGTGGGCGGCGGCCCAGGCCTTGATCGAGACCAGGAGGCCCACCTTGTCCGCGTGCGCCCCCGCCATCCGGTCCAGGCCGGAGGAGGTGCCCATGCCCAGCAGGGTGCCGAAGATGATCTGGATGACCCCGATCATGGCCCCATGGCAGGCCCCGGCCAGGGCCAGGAGGACCGACCCGGAGGCGATCAGGGGGAGGAAGCGCTTGAGGTGCTCGCGGAAGAACCGGCCGAATGACGACATCCAACCAGATTACCAGCCTACTCCACCTTCACTTCGATGCTGCTCTTCGGGTCCTCCACCGACAGGAGGACGCTGCCCTTGGGGAGGTTGACGGCCTGGTCCGTGAGGGACTCCAGGTCCACCCCCTTGGCCCGCGCCTCCTTGATCTGGGCGTCGGACATGTAGTTGACGACAGCCCGGGCCAGGGAGAGGGCGAGACGGATGGTCACGGTGTCGGGCTTCCCCGCCTCCCGGATGCGGATGACGAGGAAGCGGCCCCGGGTGGCGGGGGTCGCGGCGGCCGAAGGCTTCACGCCCAGGTTGAGGAGGGCGAGGCTGCAGGCGTCCGCGGAGGCCGCCACCTCCAGGCCCCGGCGGAGGGCCGGCACGCTGCGGGCGTCCCCGGTCTTGGCGAGCTGGAGGGCGGCAGCCACCTGCACCTCCAGGGTGGGATCGTTGAGGGCGGCCACCAGCCCGGGGGTCGCCTGGGGCACCTGCCCCTGGGTGATGCCCCAGCACCGGATGCGATTCAGCTTCGCCTCCTTGCCCAGCAGCCGCTGGTCGGGATGCTTGTCCAGGAACTCCGTGTAGGCGGCGGCGGCGGCGTCCCATTGCTGGTTGGACTCGAGGCTGGCCGCGAGCCAGAACCGGGCCTCCGGGACCCGGGTGGAGGCCCGGTGCTCGGCCAGGAAGCGCCGGTAGACGACGGCGGCCTCGTACCAGCGGCCCGCGTAGCGGAGGTTCTTGGCCTCCCGCAGCAGGGCGTCGCCGGCGTCCTCCCGGAGGGCGGCCGCGGGCAGGGGCTCGGGCATGGGCAGGGGCCCCGCCGCCAGCGCCCAGGTCAGGAAGAGGGCGATCAAGACTTGTCCCCCTTCAGGACCTGGCTGAGCCGCCGGGCCTCGTCACCCAGGTTGTGGGTGCTGGCCCACTGGCGCAGTTCCTCGGCCCGCTGGGGATCCATGCAGGCGTCCTCGAGGCTGAGCTCCCGGAGCCAGGCGTGCAGGTCGGCCCGGACCGCCTCGGCCTCCGGGCCGGGGGCCTCCTGGCCGGCGAGGCCGTGGCTGCTCTGGAGGAGGGCGAGAGCGATCTCCCGCTCCTCGGCCCGATCCTGGGTGTTCCGCTTGTCGCAGACCGGCGGCTGGGTGTTGAAGCGCTGGATGAGGGTGGAGCTCTGCTGGAAGAAGGCGGCCCACAGGCGTTCCTGGCCCCGCTTCTGCGCCACTTCCTGGATGCGGGCCTGGTCCTGGGCCAGGCGGGCCATGTGGCGGGAATGGACCAGGTGGTAGCCCAGGGGCAGGGCCATCAGCACCGCGGCGGCGGCGGACAGCATCCAGGGGAACCGGTGGAGGGGGGCGACCCGCGGGGCCTCGTCGCCGAGGGCCTCGGCCGCCACGCCCTCCGCGGAGAGGGCGAGGTGCACCTCGAGCAGGGCGGCGAGTTCCGCCTGGGCCGCGGGATCGTCGGGCCAGAGCTCGGGCCGTTCGAGAATCTCGAAGGCCTGCTCGGGGCTCAGATCATGGGGTTCAGGGGCGGGGTTCATGGTTCACATCCAGGTTCTTGCGCAACTTGGCGAGGCTTTGAAAGAGGGTCGCCTTGACGGTGCCCTCGGCGCAGCCCAGGTCCTCGGCGATCCGTTTGACGGGATGCTCGTGGACGTAATAGGCCAGCACCATGGCACGCTGCCGGGGGGTCAGTCCCTCCAGGGCCTGGCGCAGGCCCTGGATCCTCCGGCTCTGGTCCACCTCGTCCCAGGGAGCGGGCTGGTGGGGGTCTGGAGCGTCAAAGGTCTCGGGAGGGGGCAGCTCCCGACCTCGTTTACGCAGATGGTCCGTCGCCGCATTAGCCGCCAGGGTGAAAATCCACGCAGCGACCGGACGACCTTCCTCGAAGCGCTGGCAGTGCTGCAGACACTTGAGAAACACATCCTGGGTCAACTCCTGGACCACGCCGGTCTCCCCGCCCAGGCGGCGATGGAGGAAGGCGAAGACCGGCTTCTCGAACCGCGCCATGAGGTGGGCGAGGGCCTCCTCCTGGCCGGCCCGGAGCCGCATCATCCAGTATTCCGGCGGGCGTTCTTCCAGAAGGGCCGGGGCCATGGTCACTTTTTCCCCGCCAGGGACAGGCCGGGCAGGGCCAGGCGGCCCAGCGCCTGGTTGATCTGGTCGGCCGTCATTTGGCAGCGGAGGCCGATGCGCTCGCGCTCCTGGAGGATCTCGGGGGCCGCCGTGCCGGTGCCGCCCTGCACCGCCGAGGCGGCGGCCATGAAGCGCTGGACCCAGGGGGCCACCTGGAGGATGGCTTCGGGGCTCCCGGTCAGGGACAGGTCGAAGCGGTGGGTGCCCTTGCCGCCCGGGGTCACGCTCCAGGCCAGGGATTCGATGCCCTTCGGCAGGCTCCGGGCCAGGTCGGGCGGCACCGAGGCGGAAAGGCCGTCCAGGATGGGCCGCACCTGGAGGAAGCCCTGGATGGGGGAAGCGCCGTCCGTCCACTCCGCGGCCTTCATCACCGGGTGGCGGGGGCCCAGGGGCCCCATGGCCAGGCGCGTGAGGGTCTTCAGGTCGCCCAGCCACACCCGGCCCTGGGCGTCCGTGACGGCCCGGATGTGGACCTGGTTGACATCGAGGATGACGTGGACCGGCAGTTCCTGCCGATTCACCGGCAGGGAGCCTTCGGTGGGGAAGGCCTCGCTCACGGCCATGTTCAGACCGGCCTGGTCCTTGAACCCGCCGAGCTGGATGAGGAATTCGGGCAGGGACGGCTTCCCGTCCGGGTCCACGCGGGGGACCGAGAGCACGTAGAAGCTGATCCGCCCCGTCTCCCGGGCGGGGCTGATGCGGGCCTTCTTCAGGAACAGGTCCAGGGTCTGGTCCGCGTAGGGGTACTGGCGCAGGTAGGCCTGGAAGGCCTGCTGCTCGATGAGCCAGCCCGCGCGCCCCGACAGGGCCATGACGGTGCCGGCGGGGGCGGAGCCGGCCCAGTCCGGGGCGGCGGCCTTGCGGTGGCCACAGGCGGCCAGGACGAGGACCGAAACGACCGCGGCTCCGCCCGCCAGGCGTCGCAGGGAAGGGGGTCGCAGGTCCATGGTGTCTCCGAGGGGGGCTACGGCTGGGCGGGCCCGGGGCTTAGCTGGCCCAGGGCCCGCAGGGCCATGGGCAGGTGGGGGCTGCGGAGGAGCTGCTGCTGTTCGCTGGGCGACAGGAAGGTCCAGATCCGGCGGGCGGCTTCCCGGGGCGTCTTGGGATTGAGCAGGAGCTCGCTCATGACGGCGGGGTGGGCCATGAGGGCGGGGTGGCCCGCGATCCGCTCCAGCACCTCGCGGGGGGTCTGCTTGTTCCGGGCGAGGCGCAGCAGGATCGCCGGATCCACCTGGCGGTCGGAGACCAGGAGGCGCAGAACCTCCTCGTCCCGGAACACCTCGGCGGGCAGGTGGCGGATGAGTTCTCCCCCGGAGTGCCGGAGCGCGAGGATCCGCTGGGGCACGTCCATGCCCTCGTAGGCCGCCCGCAGGCGCTCCTGGGCCAGGCGCTTCACGGCCAGGTGCGGCAGGCGCTGGTCCCGGAGGAGGTCCAGCAGGAGGCGGGGCGGCCCATCGAGGCCCGCCAGGAGGGTGAGGGCGGTGGGCTCGGAGAGGTGCGGGTTGTGGAGGAGGGCCTCCTTCACCGCGGGGTGGGCCGACCAGGTCCGGTTGGCCGCGAGGCGCTCCGCGCGGTGGCCGTCCAGGGCGGGGATGGCGGGCAGCAGGTCCCGGGGCGCCAGGCCCGGGTTCTCCAGGGCCACCTGGAAGACCTGGGGATCGGGGTCCCGGAGGGCCGCCTGGATCTGCTCGGGCTGGGTGGCCTGGTTGGCCAGGAAGACCCGCTCCTCCAGGGAGACCCAGCGGCCCTCGGCCTGGGAGGGGGAGAGGCCCGAGGCCTGGGTGGCCCGGCGCCGCTGGAGCCGGTCGAAGAAGACCTTGATGACCCGGAGCATGGTCGGCGCCTTCCGCTTGGCCCACCAGGTGAGGTACTGGTACTCCGATTCCTCGGCCTGGGTGAAGAGGCTCACCACGCGCCGCAGGCGGCGCCGGTCCAGGCCGCCCGGGGCCGCGGCCCCCCGCTCCAGGGCCAGGATCAGGTCCCGGGTCGCGCCCATGCGCCGGGCGAGCTCCCCGGGGCAGAAGGGCGAGGTCCAGAGCGCCTCCCGGATCGATTCCTTGAAGTACCAGCGGGCCTCCTGGTAGATCTCCTCGAAGAGGCCCGGGGCCTGGGCCGCCTCCAGGGCCCCGTGGAGGGTGTCCTCGGACAGGGCGGGGTTCCGGAGGGCCGCGATCCGCACCCGGCTCTCCTCGTCGGCCAGGAAGCGACCCAGGTCCTCCTGGACCAGGGTGCTCTCGGCCTGGGCCGTGCGGTCGGCACTGGACATGCGGTAGGCGGGACGGACCGGTCCCGGGGCCGGGGGCAGCCGGAGGAGGGCCTCCCAGTCCGGGTCCCCGGAGGGCAGGGGCGGCAGTTCGAGGGTCGTCCCCGTGGCGTGGACGCTGCGGGCCATATGCTTGGCCATCTGCTTCACCACCGGCCGCAGCTCGCCGGGCAGTTCCTGGTAGAGGGCCTTGACGGCCTCGGCCCGCTCCGCCTTCTCCCCCTCCGGGGCGCGGTCCATTTCCCGCATGAGGTCGAACAGGGAAACCGCCATCTCCAGGTCCCGCCGCAGCCCCTCGGGCGTGGCCTCGTTGGCGGCCAGGCCGTGCAGCACGGGGGGATGGACGAGCCAGTGGGGCGTGCGCGCGATGAGCGCGAGGAGGTGGGGCGAGGCCAGGGTGCGGGCCAGGTTCTCCACCAGCTCCAGCTGGCGCTCCGTGGGGAGCTGGGGGCGGATCAGGGCGAGGTTGCGGAAGTGCGGCCGGTCGGGCTCCGGCAGGCTCAGCAGGATCGGGACGCCCGGCTCCGACATGCCCCTAGCATCCAGGCACGATGTTGGACACGGAAAAGGCGGGATCGTCCCTGAGGAGCAGGCCGTCCAGGACGACCCCCTGCAGGCCGGGGATCTCCTTGGCCTGCGTCAGGTGCCGCGGGGCCCGGATGCTGCCGCCCATGAAGACGGGGACCTTGGACTGGAGGGAGAGGAGGCGCGCCGTCTCGAAGTCGGGTTCGGGCGCGTCGGGCGACAGGTCCATGAAGAGCACGCGCTTGAAGCCGAAGCGCCCGATGAGGCCGCCCGCGGCGTCGGGCTTCTGCCCCCAGGTCCCGCCCCAGCCGGAGGCGAGGATCTCCCCCCCGCGCACGTCCACGGCCGCGGTGAGGTGCTCGCGGAACCGCGCCAGGAGCTGCTCCACCATCACCGGGGAGCGGTGCAGGATCGTCCCGACCGCGAGCCAGGTGGCCCCGTGGTCGAGGAAGAACTGGGCCTGGTCGGAGCTGCGGATCCCGCCCCCGACCTGGATGAGGACCTTCTGCCGGCCCGCGTGGAAGCGGTTGACGGCGCGCGCGATGAGCTCCCGGTTGTTGCCGTGGCCCCGCGCCGCGTCGACGTCCACGAGGCCCAGGCGGTGGCAGCCCTGGTCCATGAGCCACGTGACCATGCCCATCACGTCGCCCGTGGCGCCGCCCTGGCCCGAGAGGGGTACGACGAGGCCGTTCTGGATGTTGAGGGTTGGCAGGATCTTCAAGGGAGCTTCCATCCTCTCGCGACACTGCCGATGGTAACCGATGCGGCGCCCTTTAAGAAGGCGCGCCCGCGGAGGAGGCGGGGAGCGCCTCCAGGAGGAGGCGCGCGGCCTCCATCTGCGCGCGCTTGAGGGAGCCCGCCGAGGCGACGGCTTCGTGGGGGCCGACGCGGACCTTCACCGTGAAGGTGGGGGCGTGGTCGGGGCCCTGGCGGGAGACCTCCTCGTAGACCGGGGCCCCGAGCGAAAGGACGGCGGCCCGCTCCTGGAGGGTGGTCTTGGTGTCGCGCACCTCCCAGACCCCGAGGTAGGCCCGCCGGATCGTCTCCAGGAACCGGGCCTCCACCAGGGCCATCACCCCGTCGAGGGGCGACCGCCCCCGCGCTTCCAGGTCCAGGTGGACCGCGGCGAGGAGGGCCTCCACGGCATCGGCCAGCTCGTTGCGGGTGCCGCGGGTCCTGCGTCCGGAGCGGGGTCCCATCCGGACCTCCAGCCCCAGGTCCTCGGCCCAGGCGTGGAGCGCGTCGGCGCAGACCACGAGGCCCCGCAGCTTGGTCAGCGCGCCCTCGGGCCAGGCGGGGTGCTCCCGGTACACGAGGCGCGAGACGCAGAGCTGGAGGACCGCGTCGCCCAGGAACTCGAGCCGCTGGTTGTCCACGTCCAGGCCCGCCGAAGGGGGCGTCAGCGCGGCCTCCACGAGGGCGGGATCCCTGAATGTGTAACCCAGTTTCGCTTCCAGGGGCGTGGGCTTGCGTGCGCTCAAGGGGGGGTCCCCCTCCTTTCCCGGAGCGCCGGCCGCGCCCCGCTCCCTCCATCGTAGCGGAGGCCGCGAATATTGCCGCACGTCCCCGGGCGCCATGAATATAATGACCTCAAGCTGCCGCATCCTCCCTTTCCTGCAAACCCCGGGGTTCACCCACGTGGCCATTCCCTTCAAGAACCTGCCCATCCTGCTGGGGGCCATCCGCCAGGACGGGGCCGACGGAGAGCTGGCGCTCGTCCAGAACGACGGGGAACGGCGCTTCTATTTCGTGAAGGGCGAGCTCGTCCACCTCAAGAGCGAGGCCGCGGGCGAGCAGTTCGGCAACTACCTGCTCCGCCAGGGCATCCTGGACCTCCAGGCCCTCAACGAGCTGCTCGCCAACGAGGAGCGCTACCGGCTCGGCGAGAAGGTCATCCAGTGGGGCATGATGACCCTCGAGGAGCGGGACACGCACATCCTGGCGCTGCAGGAGCAGATCATGGTGCACGCCCTGGAGCACCCCGTCCTCGACTGGACGTGGACCCCGGGCGCCATGGACCAGCGGCTGGAGCAGGACCTCCACTTCCGGATGCACCACCGGCGCTTCGTGTGGAACGCCTTCCAGGAATGCCACTACATGATGGATCTCCTGGACATCCTGGACGGCCAGCGCGACTGGACCTGGGAAGGACGCCGGGACCTGGTGGAGAGCATGGCGGACCTGCCGCTCACCCCGGGAACGGCCTACGCCCTCTCCTTCCTGGGGGCCGACCCCATCGCCTTCGGCACCTTCCGGGACCTGAGCGCCCTCGACGAGGAGGAGGCGGCCCGGCTCGTCATGACCCTCTGGGCCCTGGGCGCCCTCACCCTCAAGGCGGAGGCGGTCCCCACCCTGAAGGCGGCGCCCCCCCCGGCCCCGGCGCCCGAACCGGTCCTCGAATTCACGCCCGGCCCCGCCCCGGATCCGCTTCCCCTCATCCCCCCGCCCCTCCTCCGGCCCTCCGACATCCGGCCCTCCACCGGCCTCCCGCTCATCCTGCCTCCCCCGCGCCCGCCCCGGGCGACGCCCCCGGCCCTGGACCTGGAGCCGCTGCCGATCCAGCCCGAATTCCTGGATTTCGAAGGGGAGCCCGGGGACGGCAAGGGGCCTTCCGGCAACAAGCGCATCCAGGCGCCGGCCGCGCCGCCGCCCCCCCCGCCCCCGCCGCCCGCGGAGCCGGAGCCCGAGCTGCCGCCCCAGCTGCCCCCCACGGGCCTGCCCCTTTCTCCGGCCGGCATTCCCCTGGCCTCCCCCGCCATCCCCCTCGCCCCGGCGCCCGCGCCGCCGGAGAACCCGGACCGGCCCCTGGAGGCCGCGGCCACGGCCATCCCCGCCCTGCCGCCCCCGCCCCCGGTCCTGGAGGGACCCGCCCGGGCGCGCCAACTGATGACCCATGCCCGCATGTCCGCCCAGCAGGACCGGACGGTGGAGGCGGTCCGCCTGCTGGAGCAGGTGGTGCAGCTGGACCCCGACGGGGAGGTGGCCTTCGAGGCCTGGCTGATGCTCGGCCGGCTCCGCAGCACCAACCCCGCCTGGTCGACCCGGGCCATCGAGGCGCTGCAGCAGGCCGCCCGCCTCCGGCCCCGGCGCGCGGAGCCCTGGGCGGCCATGGGCGAGATCTACCACCGCAAGGGCTTCGAGACGAACGCCATCGCCTGCTTCAAGAAGGCCCTCGGCCTGGACCCGTCGGTGGCGATCCCCAAGGACGTGGACCTGGACGCCCCCGCCCCCACCCCGGCGCCCGCCCCGGCCAAGAAGGGCCTGCTCGGGAAATTCAAATCCATGCTCGGCGGGGACTGAGCGCCGGCGCGTCCACATCTATATATATAGATGGACCGCCCTGGGGACTTGCGCGCCGGGAAAAAAGGCTAAAGTGTCCGCTCGACTGGACCGAAGAGATCTGTGCGGGGGGATTCCCCCGGACCCCATCCCGGCGGCACGGATGCCGCCCTCAGCATCACGGAGGATGCCATGAGTTCCATTCTTAACAATATCTCTGCCATGGGCGCGAGCCGTCAGCTGGGTATCACCGGCTCCAACCTTCAGCAGACGATTGAGCGCCTGACCACCGGCAAGCGCATCAACAAGGCCTCCGACGACGCGGCCGGCTTGGCGATCGCCAACAAGCTGAACGCGGACATCAAGATCGCCGGCCAGGCCCAGCGCAACGCCAACGACGGCGTCTCCTACCTGCAGGTCGCCGACGGCGCCCTCGACCAGGTGACCTCCCTCCTCACCCGCGCCTCCCAGCTGGCGCAGCAGGCCCAGACCGGCACCATCAGCACGTCCAACCGGGCCAACCTCGACGCCGAGTTCCAGAACATCATCACCACCATCTCCAACATCGGCATCAACACCAACTTCAACGGCACGGCCATCTTCAGCTCCACCGGCACCCAGAGCGTGACGGTCCAGGCGGGCGACTACAGCTCCCTGACCATCTCCCTGGCCCAGGTCGCCAGCAGCTCCACGTCCGCCCTCGGCCTGACCTCCAACGGCACCACGGGCAACAACCTGCAGAGCTCCTCCGCCGCCAAGACCTCCGCCGACGCCCTGGCCGCCGCCCTGAACTCGGTCAGCAGCATGCGCGCCACCATCGGCGCCTCCGAGGCCCAGCTGAACGCCACCTCCGACATCCTGGGCATCCAGGTGCAGAACTTCACCGCCGCCTCCAGCCAGATCCAGGACGCGAACATCGCGGATGAAGTGGTCAACCTGACCAAGTTCCAGATCCTGAACCAGTCCGGCACCAGCGCCCTGGCCAAGTCCAACCAGAACGCCCAGCAGATTCTCGCCCTCCTCCAGTAGGTCACTGACTCCACCGGCTGAATGAGACATGGGGGGAGGGCCGTCAGGTCCTCCTCCCTTGTCCATGGAAACCGAGGAGGACGCCATGTCCGATGCCATCAGTCCAGCAGGGAACCAAGGGGTGTCACCGCCCTCGGCCGCCCTGGCTGCGGCCCAGAGCGTGGCCGCGCAGGCGTCACCCCGTACGGACGCCACCACCGTTGCGAGCGCCCAGGCTGGCGCCATCCACACCGCCGCGGCGCAGTCCCAGGCCGCGGCCAAGCTCGAGCTGTCCGAGACGGCCGCCCAGGCCACGGCCAAGGCCCCGGTCAACGCTGTCATGACCATGGAGGAGGCCGCCCAGGCCTTCCAGGACTACCTGAACAGCCTGCCCTCCAACCTCCAGTTCAAGCCCGACTACGAAGCCGGCATCGTCGTCTTCAAGGTCGTCAACCCGGTGACCCAGAAAGTCATCCGGCAGCTGCCGCCGGAAGAGGTCGTCAACCAGGTGCGGAACATGCGCCTGGCCGAAAAGCGCGGACATTCTGGCATCCTTCTTGATGAGAGTTTTTGAGGCAGCAGTTTCTGCCGCTCTGGTAAGGGGGAGGGTCCCATGGCATCCGCCATCAGCTTTCAAGGCTTGTCGACCAACCTGCCCACGGACCAGCTCATCGCGGCGATCATCAATCAGCAGAGCCAGCCGATGGTCCGCATGCAGAACCAGCAGGCGACCAACAACAAGAAGTCCCTGGCCCTCCAGACCCTGCGCACGGACCTGACGAGCCTCAGCACGGCCATCGACAGCCTGACCATCAGCGGCTTCCAGAGCAACAAGGTCACCAGCACCGACTCCCAGGGCACGTACGCCACGGCGACCGCCAGCGGCGCCGCCTCGGGGCAGTACGACCTCACCGTGAAGAGCCTGGCCACCCGGTCCCGGCTCGTCCTCCCCACCGCCCTCGCCACCGGCGCCGCGGTGGGCACCGGCACGTACACGCTGACGGACATGTCGGGCCGGACGGCCTCCATCACCATCGACAGCACCAACAACACCCTGTCCGGCCTCGCCCAGGCCATCAACAACGCCAAGGACGCCAGCGGCACCGCCCTGGACGTGGGGGCGACCGTCATCCAGACCAACGCGGACGGGACCAGCCAGCTGGTCCTCAGCGCCAACAACACCGGCGTCGGCAGCGGCGGGGCCACCACGTTCTCCCTGCAGATGGCCGCCGGCAGCGCCCTCGACCCCGGCGCGACCGGGACCTTCACCTCCAGCACCGCCACCAATTCCAACTTCATCCTCAACGGGGTGGAGATGTGGCGGAGCTCCAACGCCGTCTCGGACGCCGTCGCCGGCGTCACCTTCAACCTGAACCAGGCCCAGACCGACCTGACCAAGACGACCACGTTCACGGTCGCCATGGACACGGACGCCGCCACCAAGGCCATGCAGACCGTCGTCGACAAGTTCAACGCGTTCTACAAGGACTACAAGGACAACGCCAAGTTCACCCAGAACGACGACGGCACCTACACCAAGGGCGTCTTCAACATGGACATGACGGTGCGCAACATCGTCAGCCAGGTCTCCCAGGCCCTCATGGGCTCCCCCTCCGGGGTCAACCCCGCGACCGCCTACAACTCGGCCGCCTCCATCGGCCTCAAGACCAACCAGGACGGCACCATCGCCCTGGACACCACCGCCTTCACCGACGCCCTCACGAAGGGCAGCCGGGCGGTGTCCAACCTCTTCGCCAACAGCGGCAGCTCCACGAGCCCCCTCCTCACCTTCGTGAGCTCGGGGAGCAAGACCACGAGTTCCCCCATCGCGTTCTCCGTCGCCAACAACGCCGGGACCCTCACGGGCTCCTTCACCACCACCGGCGCGGACGGGAATCCCGCGACCTACACCCTCACCTCCACCGACGGCAATTTCTATGGCGCCACCGGCACGCCCCTGGAAGGCCTGGTTCTCCAGGCCAGCGCAGGAGCGACCGGGACCCTGACGGTTTCCACCGGCATCTCCCGCCTGTTGCAGGACCTGAACAACACCCTCAGCGACAGCAACCCGGGCGATATCGGCGGCCTCATTTCCGATCTCTCGGCCTCCAACTACCGGCTCCAGATCCAGATCGACCAGCAGAAGGATTATCTGGACCGGTCCAAGGCCAGTCTTCAGAAACTCTATTCCAACCTCGAAACCGTCGTCGGACAGTTGCAGGCAGCCGGGCAAAGCCTCTCCAGCCTCTGAGGCTTCAGCTCCGGCCGTGACAGGACGATCATTCCCATGGGGGGAACCGCATGAACCCGAACTACGGCGGCACCGCCGCCAACCACTACCTGATCCAGCAGATCAACGGCGCCTCGCCCGAGCGCCTCATGTTCATGCTCCTGGAAGGGGCCCAGAAGTTCCTGCTCCAGGCCATCGCCGCCGTCCGCCGGCGGGACATCGCCACCCGCGCCCGCATGGTCAACCGCGTCTCCTCCATCGTGGAGGAGCTGGCCATCCGCCTCAACCACGAGGAGGGCGGTGAGCTGGTGGGCAACCTGACGCGCATCTACGACTGGTGGCTGAAGGAGCTCTTCGAGGCCAGCCAGCGCAACGAGGCCGAGCGCCTGGAAACCATCGAGCGGCAGATCGCGGAGATGAAGACCGCCTGGGCCGAGCTGGACCAGCGCCAGAGCACCACCCAGGCCAGCCCCCTCAGCGCCCAGGGGCTGGTGGGATGAGCGACCTGACCGTCGCCGCCAGCCTGGACGACCTGGAGCGTCTGCTGGGGGAGGTCATGGACGATCCGGATCCGGTGGCCGTGGAGACCTGGCACACGGCCTTCAAGGCGGCCCTCGCCGGGGCGGAGCGGGGCCCCCAGTGGCCCGGGATCGCGGCCCGGGCCCGGGAGCTGGGCCAGCGCCTGGAAACGCGCACAAGCCAACTCAGGGCCCTTCGCGGGGCGATCCGGGAGGAGCTCCTGGCCCAGGAGAAGGGCGGCAGGGCCCTCCGAGGTTACAAGCCGACGACCTGACAATTGCACATTTTTGTGTGCAATCCAGGGGCCGGGGTCAAACGGGTCCGGGGGGATCCCGGGACCCCGGCGTCCCGTCGGAACGGCGCGGCCCGCCTCGATCCGCGGCGATGCCACGCGCCGGGATCCGGGTCGGCGGGGACCCGGATCCGGCCGTGGACGCCCGGGCGTGCCGGCTACAGGGTCCCGAAGAGGCGGTCCCCCGCGTCGCCGAGGCCGGGGAGGATGTACGCCTTGTCGTTGAGTTCCCGGTCGAGGGCCGCGACGAAGATGCGCAGGTCGGGGTGGTCCTGCTGGAGCCGGGCGACGCCCTCGGGGGCGGCCAGCACGGAGCAGAGGGTGATCCGCTGGGCGCCGGCGACCTTCAGCTGGCGCACGGCCTCGGACGCGCTGCCGCCGGTCGCGAGCATGGGGTCCAGGATGAAGACGTGGCGCTGGTCGAGGAGCGGGGGGAAGTTCCGGTAGTACGGCACGGGCACCAGCGAATCGTGGTCGCGGTAGAGGCCGAGGTGGCCCACCTTGGCCGTCGGCAGCAGCTGCAGGAACGGCGGCAGCAGGCCGAGGCCGGCGCGCAGGACGGGGACGAGCACCGGGTCGAGGGCGGTGAGCCTGCGGCCCTGAGTGCGCTCCAGCGGCGTTTCCACGGCCACGGGCTCGGTCGGCAGATGCCGCGTGCACTCGACGGCGAGGATCAGGCCGAGCTCCTCAAGCACGCGCCGGAACAGGATTCCAGGCGTCTTCCGGTCGCGCAGGAGGGAGACCTTGTGGTCGCACAACGGGTGATCGAGAACGGTCGCATCCATGGGTCAGCCTCCTAGATGCCTCTAGTTTGGGGCATCCCGGCCGATTCCGAAATCGGTGGTTCCTTGAAAAAAATCACGGGCGCAACGGAGAAAAGAAGCCACAATTCTGTTGACCTCTTTAGAAACGCTGGTTTAGTGGTTTCTAGTAAGAACATTCTCATGAGGATCCTGGTGCAAAAACGTGTCTGGACCCAGTGAGACCCGGGGGTTGTAAATGCTGAAAAAAGTCCAGATCTTCAAAGCGCTGGACATCGAGATCAAGAAGCAAAAAGGGCCCGCCGCAGTCAAGGATGCCTACAAGGGGCACCACTCCCTCAAGGAGGAGTTGAGCCAGCCGGGCATCACCGTCATCGCCGAGACCGCCGGCGGGAACCCCCTCCGCGGCCAGGTGCGCGAGGCGTACCGGGCCTCGACCCACGCGAAGAGCCTCGTCGAGAACGGCGCGAGGGCCATCTCCGTCGCGACCGACCGCTTCCTGTTCTACGGTGAGGACAAGCATCTCTCGGAGGTGCGTTCCGCGGTGAAGGTCCCCCTCCTCCGCCACGACTTCATCTTCGAGGAGTACCAGATCGAGGAGAGCAAGATCCTCGGCGCGGACGCCGTGTTCCTCATGGCGGCGCTCCTGGAGACCGAGAGGCTCTCCGCCCTGTCCAGGCTGGCCCGCGCCAAGAGCCTGGACGTCATCGTGGAGATCGCCTCGGACGCGGACCTGAAGAAGGCCCTCGAGGCGGACGCCGACATCGTCTGCGTGCTGGGCCGGGACCTCGACACGTGGGAGCCCAAGTGGGAGGAGGCCCTCGCGCTGATGAAGAAGGTCCCCCAGAGCAGGTGCCTGCGCATCCTGGAAGCCGGCGTCTGCACCCTCCAGCAGATCCAGCAGCTGGAAGGCATGGGTGTACACGGCGTCGTCATCGGCGACGCCCTGCTGGACGAGTTCTACCCCGGCAAGCGCCTGGCCCAGATCCTTTCGGGCGTCGAGGTGGCCAGGAAGCCCGTGAAGGCGAAGGGCAAGCAGGAAGCGCAGCAGCCCCCCCAGGCCAAGGGTTCCAGGCCCGAGAAGGCCCAGGCGGAGGCGGCGGAAGGTTCGAAGACCAAGACGGGTGGCGCGGTCCCGACCGGCAAGGCACAATCCACCACCCAATCCCCCCAACCCGCCCGCAAGGGCAAAAAGGAGTTCCCCATGGAACACATCAACCTGCCCGACGAGACCACCAACCCCGTCGAGACCACCCCGGAGCCGGCTGCCCCGACCGTCAAGAAGGTCGCCGCGAAGAAGCCCGCCGCCAAGAAGCCCGCTGCCAAGAAGCCCGCGGCCAAGAAGCCTGCCGCCAAGAAGCCCGCCGCGAAGAAGCCCGCGGCCAAGAAGCCCGCCGCCAAGAAGGCCGCCCCCGCGAAGAAGGCCGCCCCCGCCAAGAAGGCCGCCCCCAAGAAGGCCGCCGCCAAGAAGCCCGCCGTCAAGAAGGCCGCTCCCGCGAAGAAGGCCGCCCCCAAGAAGGCCGTCGCCAAGAAGCCGGTCGTCAAGAAGGCCGCTCCCGCGAAGAAGGCCGCCCCCAAGAAGGTCGTCGCCAAGAAGCCGGTCGCCAAGAAGGCCGCTCCCGCGAAGAAGGTCGCCCCCAAGAAGGCCGTCGCCAAGAAGCCGGTCGCCAAGAAGGCCGTCGTCAAGAAGGCCGCTCCCGCGAAGAAGGCCGCCCCCAAGAAGGCCGTCGCCAAGAAGCCGGTCGCCAAGAAGGCCGTCGCCAAGAAGCCGGCCGCCAAGAAGACCACCAAGAAGTAGCCTCCCCTCACTGCCGCAGTCAGCAGCACCTGTTCCTCAGCAACCCCGCAAGAAAGCAGATCCGGATATCGCCATGAAATTGATTGATCGTGTTTCCGCCCTCGAAGTCCTGGATAGTCGAGGCAATCCGACAGTAATGGCCCGGGTGACGCTCTCAGATGGAACCATCGGCCAGGCGATGGTTCCATCCGGGGCTTCCACGGGGAGCCGCGAGGCCCTCGAGAAGCGCGACGGGGACAAGAAGCGCTACCTGGGCAAGGGCGTCCTCGGCGCCGTCCAGGCCATCAACACCGAGATCAACGAGGCCCTCCAGGGCATGGACCCCTTCCAGCAGGCCGAGCTCGACGAGCTCCTCCTGGACCTGGACGGCACCGAGAACAAGTCCAACCTGGGGGCCAACGCCCTCCTGGGCACCTCCATGGCCCTCGCGGCCGCCGCGGCCAACGCCAGCGGCCAGCCCCTGTACCGCTACCTGGGTGGCGCATCGGCCCGCACGCTTCCCGTGCCGATGATGAACATCCTCAACGGCGGCGCCCACGCCGACAACAACGTGGACATTCAGGAATTCATGATCCTCCCCGTGGGCGCCCCCAGCTTCCGGGAGTGCGTGCGCTGGTGCGCCGAGGTCTACCACGCCCTCAAGGGCGTGCTGAAGGCCCGCAAGCTCTCCACCGGCGTCGGCGACGAGGGCGGCTTCGCCCCCGACCTGGGCAGCAACGAGGAAGCCCTCGTGCTGATCCAGGAAGCCATCAAGAAGGCCGGCTTCAAGCCCGGCAAGGACTTCCACCTGGGCCTCGACTGCGCCTCCTCCGAGTTCTACAAGGACAAGGCCTACGAGATCGACGGCGGCCGGAAGACCGGTCCCCAGCTCGTCGACTACTACAAGGGCCTCGTGGAGCGCCACCCCGTGCTCACCATCGAGGACGGCTTCGACGAGTCCGACTGGAAGAACTGGGGCCTCCTCACCAAGGCCCTCGGCAACCAGATCCAGCTGGTGGGCGACGACCTCTTCGTCACCAACCCGGCCATCCTCGCCAAGGGCATCAAGGAGGGCGTCGCGAACGCCATCCTCATCAAGCTCAACCAGATCGGCACCGTGACCGAGACCCTGAAGGCCGTCGACATGGCCCACAAGGCCGGTTACCGGGCGATCATCAGCCACCGCAGCGGCGAGACCGAGGACACCTTCATCGCCGACCTGGTCGTCGCCACCGGCGCGGGCCAGCTGAAGACCGGCGCCCCCTGCCGTTCCGACCGGGTGGCCAAGTACAACCGCCTCCTGCAGATCGAGTGGGAGCTCGGCGCCGCCGCCCGCTACGCGGGCCCCGAAGCCTTCGGCGCCCTCCTCCGCTAGGACCGCGATGAACACCTCCCTCCTCCTGAAGTCCAGCACCCTTTGGACGGTGCTGGGCTTCTCGGGGCTGGGATCCGCCGCCATCCTCCTCTTCAGTCCCGACGGCGTGACCAGCCTGCACAAGCGCCGCGCCGACCTCGTCGAGCAGCAGCGGCAGCTCCTGCGCATGCACCGGGCCAACCTGGAGCTGGCGCAGGAGGTGCAGCGCCTCGCCGCCAAGGATCCCGAACTCTACGAAGCCCTGGCCCGCCAGCAGGGCCTGGCCCGGCCCGGGGAGACGGTCTACACCTTCCGCGACCGCGGCCGCAAGTAGGCCGCGGCATGCTCACCCTGGCCTCGGCCTCGGGCAACGCCTTCGCCTACGCCTGGGCGCCCTTCGACCGGGCCTCCGAGTGGGCCCGGATCCTCTGTCCCCGCCTGGGGCTGGACGGCCTCTTCGTGCTCCAGCCGCCCGCCGGCGACGGGGGCCCCTGGGTCCTGGAGCACTGGGACGCCGACGGCGGCGCCACCTTCTGTTCCAACGGGACACGGGCGGCCCTGGCCGTGGAGGGCGCCCCCGGGGGCGACCTGGTGGCCGCGCGCTCCAACGGCGAGGACGTGCTCCTGCGCCGCCACGGCGGGGAGGTGGGCATTCGCATGCCCGACGGGCCGGGCACCGGCTTCCGGGACCTCCCCCCCGCCCTGGCCGAGGCCGCGGGCCCCGGCCACGCGTTCGGCTGGATCGGCAATCCCCAGCTGGTCCTGGAGCGGCGCGGCGTCGCGGGCCTGGATCTGCCGGCCCTGGCCCGCCCCCTCCGGCACCACCCGGCCCTCCCCGGTGGGACGAACGTGAACGCCGTGGAGATCCTCGCCCCGGGCCAGGCCCGGATCCGGAGCTTCGAGCGGGGGGTCGAGGGGGAAACCCGCTGCTGCGGCACGGGCTGCGCCGTCGCCGGCGCGTGGCTGGCCAGCCGCACGGGCATTCCGGTCTGGCGCCTGGAGACCCTGGACGATCCGGTCCAGGTGGCGGTGCGCCTGGAAGGCCCCCACTGGCGGGACCTGTGGCTGTCGGGGCCCGTCCGTGTGCTCGGCACCCACGCCCCCGATCCCGCACTGCTATCCTGAACCCCGCACCCGGAGACGCGCATGGAGGCCCCCCGGCCGGACATCCTGCCCTGGTTGGCCGAAGCGCTGGCCAAGCAGCGCGCGGGCAACCTCGGCGGCGCCCTGCTGGCGTACCGGCGGGTTCTCAGCCGTGATCCGGCCATCCCCGACGCCTGGAGCAACCTGGCGTCCGTCCTCCACACCCTCGGCCGCCACGAGGAGGCCCACGAAGCCGTCCAGGAGGCCCTGCGCCTGGCCCCGGCCAACCCCGCCGCCCTGGTGACCCTCGGCGGGGTCCTCGCGGCCCTGGGGCGCCCTGGGGCGGCGCTGGAGGCCTACCGGGAGGCCCTGACCCAGGACCCCGGCAACCTCGCCGCCACCGCCAACCTCGCCGGCGTCCTCGCCCGGCTTGGCCGCCTGGATGAAGCCCTGGAGGCCGACCGCGCGGCCCTCGCCCTGGCGCCCGCCAACCCCGAGGTCCGGCTCAACCTCGGCTACACCCTCATGCGCATGGGCCGCCTGGACGAGGCGGAGGCGGCCTTCCTGGCGGCCCTGGCCGCCGACCCCGGCCTGGCCAAGGCCCGGTGGAACCTGGCCTACCTGCGCCTCCTCCAGGGCCGCTACCGGGAGGCCTGGCCGGACTTCCGTGCCCGCCTGGACGTTCCCCAGGGCCTGGACAACCTCCGCAGCTTCCAGGAACCGGCCTGGGACGGCGCGCCCTTCCCCGGCCGCACCCTCCTCGTGTGGGCCGAGCAGGGCCTGGGCGACACCCTCCAGTTCGCCCGCTACCTGCCCCTCGCCCGGGCCCGGGGCGGCACCGTGCTCTTCCAGACCTACGCCTGCCTCCGGGGCGTCCTGGGGGACCTGCCGGGGGCCGACCGCATCGTCACCGAGGCGGAGGACCTGCCCCCCTTCGACCTGCAGGCCCCCCTCCTGGACCTGCCCGCCCTCTTCGGGAGCACCCCCGCGGACCTGCCGCCCCCCGCCCCCCTGGGCCCCCCGCCGGGCCATCCGGCGACCCCGGAGCTCCAGGCCTTCCGGGAGGGCCCCGGCCGGCGCGCGGGCCTCGTGTGGGCCGGCAGCGCCCAGCACCTGGACGATGCCCGGCGCAGCCTGGATCCCGCCCTCCTGGCCCCCCTGGGGGCGGCGCCGGGGGTCCGCTGGGCGAGCCTCCAGGTGGGCGGGCCTCCGCCTCCCCCTCTGCCCGGCCTCGTGGACCTGGGCCGCACCTTCCGGGATTTCTCGGACACGGCGGCCGCCCTGGCCACCCTGGACCTGCTGGTGACCGTGGACACCTCGGTGGCCCACCTGGCCGGGTCCATGGGCGTCCCCACCCGCCTGCTGCTGCCCTTCTTCCCGGACTGGCGCTGGGGCATGACCGGCGAGGCCTGCCCCTGGTACCCCTCCGTGCGGCTCCTGCGGCAGCCGGAGCCGGGCGCCTGGGCGCCGGCCATCGCCCGCATCCTGGAGGACCTCCGGTGAGCACCGATCCCGCGACCCCCGCCCGCCTCGCGGAGGCGCGGCGCCTGGACCGGGAGGGCCAGCACGGGCGCGCCGTCCTGGCCTACAAGCTGGTGCTCCGGGCCGACCCGGGCTGCCTGGAGGCCCAGGTGGACCTGGCCGGCCTCCTGCTGGTGCTGGGCCGGTACGAGGAGTCCCTGGCCCTGTCCCGGGAAGCGCTGGAGGCCCGCCCGGGCCTGCCCGCGGCACTCCAGAACCTCATCGGGGCCCTCCTGGGCCTGGAGCAGTACGCGGAGGCGGAGGCCCACTGCCGCGACCTGCTCCGCCGGGTCCCGGACGCCCCCGCCGCCCACCTGGGCCTGGGTCTGGGCCTCGCCTCCCGGGACCTCCACCTGGAGGCCGAACCCCACTTCGCCCGGGTCCTGGCCCTGGACCCGGGGAACCGACGGGCCCGGCTCGCCCTGTGGACGAGCCGCATGAAGGCCCGCGCCTGGGACCGGGCCCTGGCCACCTGGCTCGAGATCGCGGAGCGGGACATGACCGGCGCGGAGGCGGTCTTCGAGCGGGGCCTGGCCCGGCTCACCTGCGGCGACCTGCGGGAAGGCTTCCGGGACTACGAGGCCCGCTGGGCCGACCCGCCCCAGGTGGGCCCCGTGCTGGACCTGAAGGCCCCCCGCTGGGACGGGACCCCCTTCCCCGGGCGCACCCTCCTGCTCCACTACGAGCAGGGCTTCGGCGACACGCTCATGGCGCTGCGCTACGCGGGCCGGGTGAAGGCCCTCGGCGGCGCGGTGGCCGTCCAGGTCCAGCCGCAGCTCCTGCCCGTGGTCCGCAGCTGCGCGGGGGTGGACCAGTGGCTCGTCCCCGGGGACCCCCTGCCGCCCCACGACCTCCACCTGCCCCTGATGTCCCTGCCCCACGTGTTCGGCGGCGAGATTCCCGCGGAGATCCCCTACCTGCGGGCCCCGGCGGCCCCCTCGGAGGCCGAGGCGCGGGTGGCCGGGGAGGGCCTCCGGGTGGGCCTGGTCTGGGCGGGTTCCACGGGCCACCGCCTGGACGCGCTCCGCACCCTGCCGCCCGAGGCCCTGGCGCCCCTGTTCCGCCTGCCCGGCATCGCCTGGCACAGCCTCCAGGTGGGCTGGGAGGGCGGCCTCCCGGATCCCGCCCTGCGGGACCTGGCGCCCTGGCTGAAGGACTTCGGGGACACCGCCCGGGTGATTGAGCGGCTGGACCTCGTCCTCGCCGTGGACACCGCCGTCGCCCACCTGGCGGGCGCCCTGGGCAAGCCGGTCTGGCTCATGCTCCCCCTCATCGCCGACTGGCGCTGGCGGCTGGAGGGGGAGTCCACCCCCTGGTACCCGGCCTTCCGCCTCTTCCGGCAGATCCGCTACGGGGACTGGGCGGACGTGGGCCGTCGCGTCGGGGAATCCCTTAACCACCTAATGAACATTCGGCGTGGAACCTGCTAGAATTTCCACTGTTCCACGCCCGAGGATCTACCGGTGTCCCCTCTCCCTCCCCCCATCCCGCAGGCCCTGTCATGACCGCACGGATCATCGCGCTGGCCAACCAGAAGGGCGGGGTCGGCAAGACGACCTCCGCCATCAACCTGGCCGCGAGCCTGGCCATGATGGAGAAGCTCGTGCTCCTGGTGGACTTCGATCCCCAGGGCCACAGCACGACGGGGCTCGGGTTCCCCAAGCCGGATCACCGGGCGGGGTCGTACGCCCTCATGAAGGGCGCCCCGGTCGAGGCCCTCATCCTCACCACCGAGGTCCCGATGCTGCAGGTGATCCCCGCGGGCAAGGACCTCGCCCAGCTGGAGTTCGAGCTCTTCGAGCTGCCGGAGCTGCAGGTGCTGCGCCGGGCCCTGGGCCCCGTCCTGGAGCGCTTCGACTACATCCTCATCGATCCGCCCCCCAGCCTGGGCATGATCACCCTCAACGCCCTCACCGCCGCCGACGAGGTGATCGTCCCCATGCCCTGCGAGTTCCTCGCCATGGACGGCCTCGCGGAGCTGATGGAGACCATCCGCCGCATCCAGGCCGGGCCGAACCCGCGCCTGAAGCTGGGCGGCATCCTCCTCACCATGGCCGAGGAGCGCACGAACCTGGGTTCCGCCGTCGCCAGCGAGGTGCGCTCGGCCTTCCCCGGCAAGGTCTTCCAGACCCAGATCCCCCGCAACATCCGGCTGGCCGAGGCCCCGAGCCACGGCAAGCCCGTCGCGTTCTACGACCTCCGCTCCAAGGGCGCCCAGGCCTACCTGAGCCTGGCCAAGGAGTGGCTGGGGCTCGAGGCGCCCCTCCCCGCGAGAGAGAACCCATGACCACCAAACGCCCCGCCCTGGGCCGCGGGCTCACCTCCCTCATGAGCCAGCTGGCCCCCGAAGACACCACCAACCGCGAGCTGCCGGTGGGCGCCCTCGTGGCGAACCGCCACCAGCCCCGCCTCCACTTCGACGAGGGCCTCCTCGAGGATCTCGCCGCGAGCCTGCGGACCCACGGCATGGTCCAGCCCATCGTGGCGCGCAAGGTGGGCGACCGCTACGAGATCATCGCCGGCGAGCGCCGCTGGCGGGCCGCGAAGCTCGCCGGGCTCACCACGGTCCCCGTCGTCCTCAAGGACGTCCCCGACGACCGGCTCCTGGAGTTCGCCCTGGTGGAGAACATCCAGCGGCAGGAGCTCAACCCGATCGAGGAGGCCAAGGCCTACTTCCAGCTCGGCGAGCACCTGCGCCTCACCCAGGAGCAGGTGGCGGACCGCGTGGGCAAGTCCCGCCCCCAGGTGGCCAACACCCTGCGGCTGCTGCGCCTCCCCTCCCGCCTCCAGGAGCTGGTGTCCTTCTCCCGCCTCTCCACGGGCCACGCCAAGGTCCTGCTCGGCGTCGAGGACGCCCGGCTCCAGGACCAGCTCGCCGAGGAGGTGGTCGAGAAGCAGCTCAGCGTCCGCGCCCTGGAGGCCCGCGTCCACAAGCTCGGGCGGGCGACCAAGGGCAAGACCCGGCGCCACCATCCCCAGGCGGTCTTCCTCAAGGCGGCCGCCGAGGAGCTGACCCAGGCCTGGCGCACCCGGGTGGAGATCCGCCCCCGGGGCAAGGGGGGCCTGCTCCAGATCCACTACGGCAGCGAGGCCGAGCTGGACCGGATCTTCGAAGGCTTGAAATCGGGCCCGGGAACCCGTTAACGTTTCCCCTCGGTCCGGCCGGGCTGAGCCCGGCGGTCCGCCGGGGGTTTGGGGGGATCCGGATCATCCCAGCGCAGGGTCGCCGTTCCCCCCGGTTCTGAGGTGCCGATGTCCTGGTTCATCAAGAAACGTCAGCAGAAGACCGCGGTCGAGGAGCGCACGGTCCGGGTCCCCGAGGGGCTCTGGGTCAAGTGCGAGGCCTGCCGCGAGCTCATCTACCGGGCCGAACTGGCCAACACGCGGAACGTCTGCCCCAAGTGCGGGTACCACTTCCGCATCGGGGTCGCCGAGCGCCTGGAATCCATGATGGACCCGGGTTCCGTGGAGCTCTTCGGCAACCTCCGCAGCGGCGACCCCCTGGGCTTCGTCGCCACCAAGCCCTACAAGGACCAGCTCAAGCGCCTCCACGAGGCGGGCCACGACCACGACGCCGTCCTCGTCGTGGAGGGCACCCTCAAGGGGCACCCGGTGGTCCTGGCCATCATGGACTGGGACTTCCTGGCCGCGAGCATGGGCAGCGTGGTGGGCGAGAAGCTCCGCCTGGGCGCCGAACGCGCCCTGGCCCAGGGCTGCGCCTACATCATCGTCAGCTGCTCGGGCGGGGCCCGCATGCAGGAGGGCACCCTCTCCCTCATGCAGATGGCCAAGGTGAGCGCGGCCCTGGCGCGCCTGGACGACGCCGGGATCCCCTACCTCTCGATCCTCACCGATCCCACGACGGGCGGGGTCAGCGCCAGCCACGCCATGCTGGGCGACCTCAACATCGCCGAACCCAAGGCCCTCATCGGCTTCGCCGGGCCGCGGGTCATCGAACAAACCATCAAGCAGACCCTGCCCGAGGGCTTCCAGCGCTCCGAGTTCCTGCAGGCCCACGGCATGGTGGACAAGGTCGTCCCCCGCGACCGGCTGCGGGACTTCGTGGCCACGGCCCTGGACTGGATGACCGGCGGCCATGACTGAGCCGGACGGCTTGCGCCGCCTGGAAGCGCGGGGCCACTGGGGCATCAAGTGCGGGCTGGAGAACATCAGGAGCCTGCTCGCGCGGCTGGACCACCCGGAGCGCGCCTGCCCCGTCGTTCTCATCGCCGGCACCAACGGCAAGGGCAGCACCGGCGCCTTCCTGGCCCACGCCCTCCGGGCCGCCGGTCGCCGCGTCGGCTGGACCACCTCCCCCCACCTCCGCCACCCCCGGGAGCGCATCTGGGTGGATGGGGCCTGCCTGGAGCCCGCCGAGCTGGAGGGGTTCCTGGAGGAGGTCTTCCGGGCGGAAGCGGCCCTGGGGCTGCGGGCCACGTACTTCGAGCTCATGATCGCCGCCGCCTTCCTCGCCTTCCGTGCGGCGCGCCTGGACGGCGCCGTCGTGGAAGTGGGCATGGGCGGCCGCTGGGACGCCACCAACGCCTCGGATCCCGTGCTCACCGTCCTCACCAACGTGGAACGGGACCACATGCAGTACCTGGGCTCCACCCGGGAGGCCATCGGCCGCGAGAAGCTCTGCACGGCGCGGCACGGCCGGCCTCTCGTCCTGGGGCCGCGCCTGGACCCCGCCTGGATCTGGCCCCTGCTGGAATGCCGCCCGGTCCTCCACCCCGCGCCCGCCCTCCGCGCGGAGCACCTGGCCTGGGACCACAGCCGCGTGGCCGGCCATCGCGTGCCCCTCGCCGGCGCCCACCAGCTGGAGAACCTGGCCACGGCCCTGGAGGCCCTGCGCTGCCTGGGCGTGCCCGAGGCGGCCGCGTGGCGGGGCGTCGAGGCGACGCGCTGGCCGGGCCGGCTTTGGGCCGTGCCGGGGCTGGACGGCGTCACCCTGGATGGGGCCCACAATCTGGACGGCGCCCGGCGCCTGGCGGAGCACGCCCTCGCCACGGGCACCCGCCCCCACCTCTTCTTCAGCGCCATGGGCGACAAGGACCTGGCCGGCATGCGCGCCGAGCTGGAGCGCCTCGCGCCGGTCTCGCTCACCCTGGTGCACGGCGAGAACCCGCGGTATGCGACGCCCGAGGCCCTCCGGGAGATCTGGGGCACCCGCCAGGCGGTCCTGGACATCGCCACGGCCGCCGCCCGCCTGCGAGAACCCGCGGACGGCCCGCGCCTCGTGTGCGGCTCCCTCTATTTCATCGGCGACCTGCTGGGGGCCCTGGGCGTGGATCCCGCCCGCCCCTGAGATGGTAACGTGGGGGGCAGCCTATGAGCCTCCCACCCGGATCCCGGCTCGGTCCCTACGAGCTCGTCGCCCTCCTCGGCGCCGGAGGGATGGGCGAGGTCTACCGGGCCCTGGATCCCCGCCTGGGCCGGGACGTGGCCCTCAAGGTCCTCCACGCCTCCGGGGCCTCCGATCCGCAGCAGCTCCGCCGGTTCGAGCAGGAGGCCCGGGCGGTGGCCGCCCTGAACCATCCCAACATCCTCCAGGTGTACGACACGGGCCTGCACGAGGACGCGCCGTACATCGTCATGGAACTCCTGGAGGGGTCCAACCTGCGGGAGCGCATGGGGGGCCAGCCCCTCCCGCCCCGCCGGGTCCTGGACATCGCGATCCAGGCGGCCCGGGGCCTCGCGGCCGCCCATGACAAGAAGATCATCCACCGGGACCTCAAGCCGGAGAACCTGTTCATCACCACCGAAGGCCTGGTGAAGATCCTGGACTTCGGGCTCGCCAAGCTCGCCCCCGCCCTTCCCCAGGACGCGGAGAAGACCCTGGCCCAGCCCTTCGCCGCGGGCGCGACCCTGGCCGGCACCCTCCTCGGCACCACGGGCTACATGTCCCCCGAGCAGGTGAACGGCTCGGAGGTGGACGCCCGCTCCGACCTCTTCGCCTTCGGCGCCATCCTCTACGAGCTGGTCGCGGGCCGCCCCCCCTTCCAGCGCCCCACCCTGGTGGAGACCCTGCACGCCATCCTCAAGGAGGAGCCTCCGGATCCGGACCCGGCCGGGCGCCTGCCGCCGGCCCTGGCCCGGGCCCTGCACCGGTGCCTGGAGAAGGATCCGCGGCGGCGGTTCCAGACCGCCGCGGACCTGCTTTTCCACCTGGAGGGGGCCACGCTCCCCCAGAGCACCCAGACCCACCTGCGCCTCCCCTGGCGCCCCCGGCCCGTGCCCCGGTGGCTCCGCCTCGCGGCGGCCACGGCCGGATTGGCGGCCTTGGCCGCGGGCGCCTTCCTGCTGGGGCGGCGCGCCTCGGCCCCCGCGCCGCCGGGGTACCACCGGCTCACCTACCGCAAAGGCGTCATCCGCTCCGCCCGGTTTTCCGCCGATGGGCAGACCTACGTGTACAGCCTCCACACCACCGGCCGCACCCAGGTGCTGGCGGGACGCACGGACGGTGTTGGCGCCCGGTCTCTGGGCCTCCCGGAGGGAACCGAGATCCTCGCCATCTCCCGGCACGGCGACATGGCCCTCCTGCTGAGGCCGGATCCTTCGGACGCAGGCACGCTGGCCATCGCGCCCCTCTCCGGCGGGGCGCCCCGGGAGCGCCTCGCCCAGGTGTACGAGGCCGACTGGAGCCCCGACGGCCAGCACCTGGCCGTCATCCGCAAGGGCGCGGACAGCCACTACGTGGTCGAGTATCCCATCGGGCATCCCGTCTACCACGGCCCCCCGGTGACCCCCACCCTCCTGGACAACGTCCGGGTCAGCCCCCGGGGGGACCGGGTCGCCTTCCTGGAGCACCTGGGCATCGGCCGCGAAAGCCTGTCCGTGGTGGACCGCGCCGGGCGCCGGACCGTGCTGGTGGAGGGCGCCTGCGAGACCCTGGCCTGGGCCCCCGACGGCAAGCGCCTCTTCTTCACCTTCCAGCCCGGGGGGGACCGGCATGAGATCCGGTCCGTGACCCTCGCCGGGCGCCAGCAGGTCGTGGCGACCGTCCTGGGCCGCGTGCGGATCCGGGACATCACCCCCTCGGGCCGGCTCCTGCTGGACCAGACCCTCAACCGCACCTCCATGGTCCTCCAGGGACCCAGATCCCCGGCCGGCCAGGACCTCTCCTGGCTGAACACCTCGTACCTCGCCGATCTCTCGGCCGACGGCGCCCAGGTCCTCTTCGGCGAACCCCAGGAGGGCCCGGGACCCGGCGGCGCCTACCTCCGGCGCCGGGACGGGGGGGACGCCGTGCGCCTGGGGGACGGGGATCCCCTGTCCCTGGCGCCCGACGGCTCCGCAGCCCTCATCCTCTCCGTCGACGCCCGGAAGGCCCTCTCCCTCTTCCCCACCGGCCAGGGCGCGCCCCGGGTCCTCTGTCCGACGGTGCGGGCGGACTGGGCCGTGTTCGCCGCCGGCGGCAGCCAGGTCCTGGTGGGCGGCATCGGCCCCGACGGCGAATTCCGGGTCTGGCTGCAGCCGGCGGCGGGCGGCGCGCCCACCCCCTGGACCGCCGCCGTGCCCCCCGAGGCCTTTCCGGTGGTGGCCCCCGGCGGCGCCCAGGTCGCCCTGGCGCCGGTGCGCGGCCGGGTGGAGATCTACACCCTGGAAGGCCGGCTCCTGCGGACGGTGCGGGGCCTCCGGGAGGGCGAGATCCCCGTCCAGTGGGAGCCCTCCGGCCAAGCGCTGCTGCTGGCCGACTTGACCGGCCTCCCCGCGCGCCTCACGCGCCTCGACCTGGCCACGGGCGCCCGGCGACCCTGGCGGGAGGTGGGCCCCCCGGACCGGGACGGTGTCGACCGCCTGCGCGCCCTGGTGGTGAGCGCCGATGGGCGGACCCTGGCCTACGCCTACACCCGCACCCTGGCCTCCGACCTCTACGTGACGGATCCGCTGCCCTGACGAACGGAAGGCCCCCGGAAGGGGGCCTTCGTCTTCTTCTGCTTCCAACCCCGCGTGTCCATCTCCGGGAGCCAGTCGGAGCGGGCGCGGCCCTCACGTCTTCAGGTATGCGCGGATGGCGGGTGGGGTTCCCCGGAATTCCGAATCGGGTCCAAAGAAAATAAAAAGGGTCGCCGCGTAAACCCTTTTTGAAATTCAGTCTTAATTGAATTTATGTGAAGCTGTGACAAGTTGGTGAATTTTTTATATAAATTTATCCACTCTTTCTCCTTGCATTTCAACAAAAGAGGATTGTAATGACGGCAATCCGCCACCGAATTGTCACAACCATGCGTTGGACGACACGGGGTCATTGCCAGACTGCACTTCCACCGTCCCGGGACCGAGAACCCGGGACCTCCCCTCAACGTTCCATAGGAGCCAGCCTATGACTAACCGCTTTGCCAAGCTGGGCTTTACAGCCCTGGCCCTGGTCGCCAGCCCCGCGCTGGTCGCCCAGACCTCCACGACGGGAAGCGTCAACGGCGTCGTTGCCGACAAGGGCGGCGCCCCTGTCGCCGGCGCGACCATCCTCATGGTTTCCGGTCAGATCAGCCGCACCGTGGTGACGGACGCGGAAGGCCGGTTCTCCGCGAGCCTCCTCAACCCCGGCCGTTGGACCTGCACGGTGTCCAAGCCCGGGTACACGACCACCAAGCAGACCGTCTCGGTCAGCATCAACACCAACACCCTCGCCAACTTCAAGATGGGCAAGGAAGGGTCCGCCACCGTCGAAGTGGTCGCCTCCGCCACCGCGGTCGACACAACTTCGACCACGACCGGCTCGAACTTCTCCATGGACGTCATCGCGGACGTGCCGAAGGGCCGCGACATCGGCGACGTGGCGTTCATGACCCCGGGCGTGTCGTTCTCCGGCTTCAACGCCAGCGACAGCCTCGGCCTGAACATCTCCATCGCCGGCGCCTCCGGCGCCGAGAACTCCTTCAGCGTGGACGGCCTGAAGACCAACGACATGCGCTACGGCGGCCAGGGCGTCTCCATGAGCCAGGAGTTCGTCGACCAGATCGAGGTCCAGACCGGCGGCTACAAGCCCGAGTACTCCGCCATGGGCGGTGTGTTCAACGTGCTCACCAAGAGCGGCACAAACACCTTCGCCGGCAGCGCCTGGGCCGACATGAGCCCCGGCTCCCTGTCCCCCGCCCTGAAGAAGAACGCCTTCTACTCCGAGTCCAAGCCCGTCGACACCTACCAGATCGGCGCGCTGGCCAGCGGCGCCTTCATCAAGGACAAGTTCTTCTACGCCGTGGGCCTCAACCTGCTGCAGACGAACACCCCCAGCTCCCCGAACCTGGACGGCCTTTCGGTTGGCGCCATCAAGACGCCCACCTACCAGTTCTTCGCCAAGTTCAACTACTACCTGAACACGGACAACCAGCTGACCGCTTCCTACTTCGGCAGCCAGCAGACCGCGGACCAGGACAACAACGCGGCCACGCCCGGCGATTTCGTGGACGGCCACGGCAACATGTGGTCCGGCAACAAGACCAAGGACAATTCCAACAACTTCAGCCTGATCTGGGATTCCGCCCTCACGACCAACTTCAGCATGTCGGTGAAGCTCGGCCAGGCCAGCCGCCTCAACCAGGTCACCCCCAAGTCGGACACCCCCGAGGTGATCGACTACACCTACTTCTACGGGCCCCGCACCGGCTTCCCCGGCGGCGCCGGCTACGGCCAGGCCGACGAGGGCATCCGCTGGGCCACCGGCGGCTACGGCACCAACGAGAAGGAGACCAACCTCCTCCGGCAGGGCTCCATCGACTTCACCTGGGTCCTGGGGAACCACTCCGTCAAGGGCGGCTTCTCCCACATGACCTCGCGGTACGAGACCCACAGCCACCGCAGCGGCGCCGAGAGCGTGGTCTGGTACACCAACATGGCGGCCAATGGCGAGCTGCGCATCAGCAAGCGTCTCTACACCAATGACTCCGTCGCCAACGCCGAATTCCAGGCCCTGTACCTGCAGGACACCTGGCAGGTGACCAAGAACCTGAACCTGTTCTACGGCGCCCGCGCCGAGCACCAGACCCAGAAGGGCAACAACGGGAAGCCCTTCATGGAGTTCAAGTTCACGGACTACATCCAGCCCCGCATCGGCTTCACCTGGGACATCAAGGGCGACGCCACGTCCAAGCTGTCCGGCAGCTTCGCCGAATACTACGAGCAGATCCCGCAGCGGATGGCCATCCGCACCTACGGCAACGAGGATTACTTCCGCTACAACTACTACGGCAGCGGCTACACCGGCCCCGTCCTCATGTGGAATGCCGCCGCCTCCACCCAGCCCTGGACCCTGGTCAATGGCCAGACCCCCGTGCTCGCCGCCAACTACTCCCTCGGCTGGAGCCACGATCCCATCGCCGACGGCGTCAAGCTGCCGAAGCGCATCGAGTACCAGCTGGGCTACGACCAGCAGGTGTCCACCACCACCACCCTCGGCATCCACGGCCGCTACCGCAAGCTGACGAACCCCCTCGAGGATTCGGAGCTGGTGGTCAACGACGGCTCCGGAACGCCCCTGGATCCCAACGACGACGTGGGCCAGGCCGTCATCTGGAACCCGCGTCCCGGCAAGGTCTCCTTCACGAACCTGGCGGGCCAGCACGTCACCGTCGACGTCCAGGGCTACCCCGAGGCCTACAACGAGTACAAGGCCGTGGACGTCTCGTACACCTACAAGACGGCCAACACCCTCCTCTTCCTGGGCTACACCTGGAGCCGGAACTACGGCAATTACGAGGGCCTCATCAGCCCCTCCAATGGCCAGGCTGACGGCAACATCACCGCCTCGTACGACTACCAGCCCTACGTCGGCACGGGCCTCCTCCCCGTCGACCACGAGCACGCCTTCAAGGCCTACGGCTACCACAAGTTCCTGGTCGGCCAGCTGGATTCCCTCACCCTGGGCTTCAATTTCATGGCCCAGAGCGGCACGCCCATCTCCAAGCAGGACAACGGCGACAGCACCTACGGTGCCGGCCTGGGCGATCCCGGTGGCTACGGCAACGCCACCTTCGTGGGCGGCCTGATGGGCAACTACGGCCGCACCCAGACCCAGACCAAGCTGGACGTGAACATGATGTACACCCACGTCCTCGCCAACAAGATGAAGCTCTCCGGCTTCCTCCAGATCTACAACCTCTACAACTACCGTCCCGCCCTCTCGGTCTTCGAGCAGGCCGCCGACGTGCTCGGCAACATGCTGCCGGACGGCAAGTGGAGGTCCCCCACCACGTACCAGGCTCCCCGGTCCTTCCGCTTCGGCGTGAAGCTGGCCTTCTGAGCCGTTCCACCCAACCCGAAGGCCCCCGCGCGAGCGGGGGCCTTCGTGTACGGGCCCGGGCGCCTGGGGCAGCGGCCGATCCCCTCGGAGGATCCAGGCTCCGTCGCGGACGCTGAGCTAGAGGGTGGCGACCATCACGGCCTTGATGGTGTGCATGCGGTTCTCGGCCTCGTCGAAGGCCTTGCAGTGCCGGCTGCGGAAGACCTCGTCGGTGACTTCGCGGATGTCGTGGCCCTGCTCCTTCATGTCCTTGGCCAGCTTGGTCTCGAAGTCATGGAAGGCCGGCAGGCAGTGGAGGAAGATCACGTCGGGATTGCCCGTGCGCTTGAGCAGGTCCAGGGTGACGCGGTACGGCGTCAGGAGCCGCACGCGCTCGGGGATCTGCGCCTCCTCGCCCATGGAGGCCCACACGTCCGTGTAGATGACGTCGGCCCCGGCCACCGCGGCGGGATCATCGGTGATCTCGAGGATCGCGCCCGTCTCCTTCGCGGCCTCGCGGGCGCGGGCGAGCACGTCCTCGCTGGGCGCGAGGGCCTTGGGGCCCAGGCCCACGAAGTGCATGCCGGTCTTGGCGGCGCCGTACATGAGGGCGTACGACATGTTGTTGCGGATGTCCCCGCAGAAGACCAGCTTCACCTTGTTCAGGGGCTTGGCCACGTGCTCCTCGATGGTGAGGAAGTCGGCCAGGATCTGGGTGGGATGATCCACGTCCGTGAGGCCATTCCAGACGGGCACGCCAGCGTGCTTGGCCAGGGCCTCCACCACCTCCTGCTTGTAGCCGCGGTACTCGATGCCGTCGTAGAAGCGGCCCAGCACCTTGGCGGAATCCTCCAGGGACTCCTTCTTGCCCATCTGGCTGCTGTTGCTGTCCAGGAAGGTGACGTGGGCCCCCTCCTCCAGCGCGGCCACTTCGAAGGCGCAGCGCGTGCGGGTGGAGGTCTTCTCGAAGAGCAGGACGATGTTCTTGCCCTTGAGCACGTCGTTGTAGATGCCCATGCGCTTCTTGGCCTTGAGGTCCCTGGACAGGTCCAGGAGGTAGCGGACTTCCTCGACGGTGAAGTCCATGAGGGTCAGGAAGCTGCGGCCCTTCAGGTTGACTGCCATGGTTCGCTCCTTGGGTGGGGTTGCCGGGAATGGGCAATATATTGCCACGGCCAGCTTAGCACGGCCCCGGCCTCCCCCAAGGGGTGAGGCGCGTCACTTCTGCGCGGTTTTCCAGGCGTCGAGGAGCTTGCGCTCCGCGGCGGCGTCGGGCCCGGCCAGGCGGATCCGGCCCTTCTCCACCTGCTCCTGGCCGTGGTACCAGGCGAGGGTGTCCTTCACCGTCTCGGCCACGGGCCGGAAGGTGAGGCCCGCCTTGACGGCCTTCAGGTTGCTCCAGGTGTGGAAGCCCTGGGTCTCGCCCTCGGCGGGCGCCCAGATGGGGAAGTCCGGCCCCTGCTGCTTGGCGAGGAAGGCGGTGGGGATCCAGGTGAGGGTGGGCTTCGTGGAGCTGGCCGCCCGGCAGGCCTCCACCAGCTCGCCCCAGGGCAGCTTGCGGGCGGGGCCGCAGGCGTTGAACACGCCCCGGGTGCCCGTCTCGGCCAGGTGCACCAGCCACTGGCCCAGGTCCCGCACATCGATGATCTGGACGGGATCCGCCGGACCGCCCGGCACGGCCACCTCGCCGCCCCGGTCCATGCGCACAGGCCAGTAGGTGAACCGGCCGGTGGGGTCGTCGGGCCCCACGATGTAGCCGGGGCGCACCACGGTCACCCGCCCGGGCATGGCCTTCTCCGCGGCCTGCTCGCACAGGGCCTTGAGGCCGCCGTAGTTCTCGTACTGCTTGCCCATCTCCTCCACGGCCGGGTCGGCCAGGGTGGCCAGGGGGGCCCGCTCGTCCCCGTTCACGGGGTTGGGTTCCTTGTAGGCGGAGATGCTGGAAATGATGATGTACTGCTTGCAGCGCCCGGCCAGGAGGCTGGCGGAGGCGGCCACGTGGCGGGGGTAGTAGGCCGAGTTGTCGATGACCACGTCCCAGGTCCCCTGCTCCAGGGCCTTGAGCCCCTCGCCCTTCTTCGGATCCCGGTCGCCCTGGAGGCGCTCGACGCCCGGAAGGAGGTCCGGCCGCGTCTTGCCGCGGTTGAACATGGTGACCTTGTGGCCCCTCGCCAGGGCGTGCTCGATGGTGGCGGGGCCCAGGTAGCCCGTGCCGCCCAGCACGAGGATGCGCAGGGGCTTGGCGGGCCTGGCGGGCGCCTTGGGGGCGGCCGCGAAGGCGGTGCGGCCCAGGGTGGCGGCCGCGAAGGCGGTGCGGCCCAGGGTGGCGGCCGCGGCGGCGGTGCCGGCGGCCTGGAGGAAGGTGCGGCGGGACAGGACCATGGGGACCCCCGGTGGAAAAGGTGCTTCGACTATACCTCGTCATGCTATATATCAACCACCCTTTTTCGGACCCCCCATGGACGCCCAACCCTCCTTTGCCCTCAAGGCCCTCGGCCGCCTCGTCCAGGTGCGGGAGGGCGAAGGCCGCCCCCTGGTCCTGGGGACGGCCTGGTTCTTCCTCCTCATGACCGGCTACTACCTCCTGCGGCCCGTCCGGGACGCCTTCGGCATCGCCCGCGGGGCGGACAAACTCCCCTGGCTCATGACGGCCACGCTGGTGTGCATGTTCGCCGTGAACCCAGCCTTCGCGGCCATGGTCTCCCGCCTCCCGCGGCGCCGCTTCGTGCCCCTGGCCTATCGCCTGTGCACCCTGTGCCTGGTGGCCTTCTACGCCCTCTACCGCTTCCTCCCCGGCCACGGCGGGGCGGCCCTGGGCTACGTGTTCTACGTGTGGCTGAGCGTCTTCAATCTCTTCGCCGTCTCGGTGTTCTGGGCCTTCATGGCCGACGGCTGGAACCAGGAGCAGGGCAGCCGGCTGTTCGGCTTCATGGCCATGGGGGGCACCCTGGGCGCCATCGTGGGCGCGGCCGGCGCCCAGGCCCTCGCCCGGGGGCTCTGGAGGGCCGACGCGGGCACCTCCCTCCTCCTGGCGGTGCTCTGCCTGGAGGCGGCGGTCCTCTGCATCCGGGCCCTCGCCGCGCGCTTCGGCATGGGCGCGGGCACCGCCACCCGGGAACCGGGCCCCGGCACCCTCCAGGGCCTGCGTCTCATCGCCGGGTCGCCCTTCCTCGCCCTCATCGCCCTCTACATCCTGCTCTACACCCTCACGTCCACTTTCCTCTACCTGGAGCAGGGGGCCATCGTCGCCCGCACCTTCACCGGGGCCGCCCGCACCGCGGCCTTCGCCCGCATCGATCTCTGGGTGAACGTGCTCACCCTCGCCACCCAGGTGCTCCTGGCCAGCCGGATCATCGCCCGCTTCGGCCTCCGGGCCGTGCTCTGCTTCATGCCGGTCCTGACCCTGGGCGGCTTTGGCGCCCTGGCGGCCCTGCCCACCTTCGGGACCTTGGCGGTCTTCCAGGTGCTGCGCCGGGGCCTCCACTACGCCGTGGACCGCCCGGCCCGGGAGGCCCTCTACATCCCCCTGGGCCCGGACGAGAAGTACAAGGCCAAGCCCTTCATCGACACCTTCATCTACCGCGTGGGCGATCTCCTGGGCACCTGGACCCCGGCGGCCCTGGCCGCCCTGGCCCTGCCCGTCGCCCCCGCCGCCCTGGCGGCCTCAGCCGCCTGGATCCTGGGGGCCTCCCGGCTGGGGGCCCACTGGCAGCGCCGCTGAGCTCCGCCCCGCGGGACGTCAGTCCAGGCCATCCACGATGAGGATGCCGGGGGCGAAGCCGAGGCCCTCGGCGTCCTTCGGCGTGCGCAGGCCCCAGAGGGCGATGCGCTTGGCGTAGGGCGCGAAGAAGGCCGGGCGGGCCTTCACGGCGGACAGGGGCAGGTGGAGGGTGAGGGTTTCGGGCAGGTCGGCCAGGGCCTCCGCGTCCAGGTCCGCGGCCTCGTCGGGTTCCCAGAGGAAGCCGCAGCGGGCTTCGGGGCAGGCGGCCCAGAGCTGGAGCACTTCGCTGTGCTCGAAGCTGCTGAAGATCACCCTATCCAGGGCCCCGGCGGCCTCGACGGCGGCCAGGGCCTGGACCCAGCCGGGCTCGCCCTTGAGCTCCACGTTGATGAGGCGGGCCGGCAGGTCCAGCACGTCGGAGAGGCGGGGCACCGCCTCGCCGTTCCGGAGGCGGGGCAGGTCCGAGCTCTTCAGGCGGCGGAGGAGGCCCCGGCCCTGGGCCGTGCGGCCGAGGTCGTCATCGTGGAGCACGTGGCAGACGGCATCCGCCGTGGGCTGCACATCCAGCTCGAAGCCGTCCATGCCGGCCGCCAGGGCGGCCTTGAAGGCTTCCAGGGAATTCTCCAGGTGCTTGCTCGAAAGGCCGCGATGGCCGAGGATGCGGGTCATGGGGGGCTCCTGCCGGGGGGGCGTCTCCGCCCGCAGCGGGGCCGCGGCGGGCAGGGACCAGAAAAGGATGGATGCGAGGAAGGTCCGGGGGGCGATCATGGTTCACCGGCGAGGCGGGACCTTAGATGATCTTGCCGGGGTTGAAGATGCCGAGCGGATCGACGCCCTGCTTGATGCCCCGGAGGGCCTCCAGGTGGTAGGGGTCGCTGAAGTGATGGAAGGCGTCCCGCTTGGCGAGGCCGATGCCGTGCTCCCCGCTGAGGGTGCCCCCCAGGCGCACGCAGATGCCGAAGAGGTCCACCAGCTGGCGGTCCAGCTCGGGCCGCGGCGTCTCGCCCGCCGCCAGGAGGTTGACGTGGAGGTTGCCGTCGCCCAGGTGCCCGTAGGTGACCGTGGGCAGGCCCATGCCCTCCATGGCCTCGAAGAATTCGCGCACCCGGCTGCGGGGCACGACGATGTCCTCGCTGACCTTGCGCGGGTAGCGCTCCTTGAGGTGCACGGAGGTGAGGCGGCGGACCTCCCATAGGGCTTCGCGCTGGCGCGCGTCGGTGGCCGACTGGAGGTGCTCGGCCAGGTCGCCGAGGGCCTCGATCAGCCCCTCCAGGAAGGCTTCGGTGCCGCAGTCCCGGTCATCGAACTCCAGGAGGGCCAGGGCCTCCCCGGGCATGCGGCGCGCGGCCTCGGGCCCATGGCTGCGCAGGTCCGCCAGCACGGAGGGATCCCAGAACTCGAAGGCCGCGGGCAGGTACCCCGCGGACACCAGGCGGGCCGGGAGCTCCAGCAGGTCGTGCCAGCGCTCCATGGGCAGGAGGAGCGTCAGGCGCTCCTGGGGCGCGGGGATGAGCCGGACGGTGGCGCCGGTGATGATGCCGAAGATGCCCTCGCTGCCGATGAGGAGCTGGCCGAGGCTGGGGCCGGTGTTGCACTTGACGCTGGGGATGCCGAAGGTGTGCACCTCGCCGTCGGCCATGAGGGCCTCGACGGCCAGCACCCACTGGCGCGTCATGCCGTACTTGCAGGCGCCGGGCCCGCCCGCGTTGGTGGCGAGGCTGCCGCCGAAGGCGCACTGGTCCCAGGAGTTCGGATCCGGGGGATAGAACAGCCCCTCGGCGAGGGCGGCGGCCTTCACGTCCTTCAGCAGGGCGCTGGCGGGGGCCCGCAGGGCCAGGTCGGGGCGCGACACCTCGATGCGGCCTTCGTACTGGCCCATGTCCACCACGACGGCGGGTCCCATGGGGAGGCAGCCGCCGGCCTTGCCCGTGCCGGTGCCGCGGGGCACCAGGGAGAAGCCCTCGGCCTTGGCGCGGCGCACCAGCTCCCGCAGGGCCGCGGGGGTGCGGGGCTTCACCACCGCCAGGGGCGCGTCCCCCGTCAGGTGGGACTCGTCGTGGCGGTAGGCCTCGGTGGTGTCCGAGGCGGTGAGGACGGCGGCGTCGGGGATCTCGGGAAAGGTGGCCATGGATCCATTGTGGACCCAATCGCCCCCGCCCGGGTCAGCCGACCAGGGTGCCCACCACCTGGCCCTTCACGGCGGCCAGGAGGTTGCCGGGCTCGGTCATGTTGAAGACGAGGATCGGCAGGTGGTTGTCGCGGCAGAGGCTGATGGCGGCGGCGTCCATGACCTTGAGGTTCTTCTCCAGGACCTCCTGGAAGCTGATCCGGTCGTACTTGGTGGCCGTGGGGTCCTTCTTGGGATCGGCGGTGTAGACGCCGTCCACGTTCGTGGCCTTCATCACCACCTGGGCGTCGATCTCGTTGGCGCGGAGGGCGGCGGCGGTGTCGGTGGAGAAGTAGGGGTTGCCCGTCCCCGCCCCGAAGATCACGACGCGCCCCTTCTCCAGGTGGCGCATCGCGCGGCGGCGGATGTAGCTCTCGGCCACCTTGGGCACGTCGATGCCGGCCATGACGCGGGTCTCGATGCCGTCCTGCTCGAGGGCGTCCTGGAGCGCCAGGGCGTTGATCATGGTGGCGAGCATGCCCATGTGGTCGGCGGTCACCCGGTCCATGCCCTTGGTGGCCCCCGCGACGCCCCGGAAGATGTTCCCGCCCCCGATCACCAGCCCCACTTCCACGCCCAGGGCCTGGATGGCCTTCACCTGGCCCGCGATGAGGGAGACCACCTCGGGATCGATCCCGTGGCCCAGGTCGCCCATGAGGGCCTCGCCGGAAAGCTTGAGGAGAATGCGCTTGTATTTCATGTGGAGGCTCCATGGAACGCGCTCCCGGAAGGGGGGCTTCCAGGAGCGCGGACGGGCGGCGGGAGGGGGCGTCCCCTCCCGGTCAGGTTGTCTCCCGGGTTTCCGTCTGGGGCAGCAGGCGCCCCAGGGATTCCTGGATGTGGTCGTTCACCCGGTGCTCGCAGGCCATGAGGGCGGCGCGGATGGCGCTGTGGACGGCCCGTCCATTCGAGCGACCGTGGCCGATGATGGAGATGCCCTTCACCCCCAGGAGCGGGGCCCCGCCGTACTCCGCGTAGTCGAGGCGCTTGGCGAAGCGCTTCAGGGCCGGCTTGGTAAGCAGGCCGCCGAGCTTGGTGAAGATGTTCTCGTAGAAGGTGTCCCGCAGGCCCATCATGAGGCCTTCGGCGAGGGCCTCGGCCGACTTCAGGAGGGCGTTGCCCACGAAGCCGTCGCAGGCGATGACGTCGAACTTGCCGTTCCAGATGTCCCGGCCCTCGGCGTTGCCCGTGAAGTTGATCTCCATGTCCTTCAGGGCCTGGGCCGCCTCCTTGGAGGTGGCGGAGCCCTTGCCTTCCTCTTCGCCGACGCTGAGGACGCCGACCCGGGGGCGCTCGATGCCGAGCACCTCGCCCGCGTAGATGGCGCCCATCATGGCGAACTGGGCGATGTGCTCCGGCCGGCAGTCGACGTTGGCGCCCACGTCCACGAGGACGGTCGGCCGCCCCTTCATGTTCGGAAGGATCGTGGCCAGCGCGGGCCGGTCGACCCCCGGCAGGGTGCCGATCACCATCTTGGAGGCGACCATGGCGGCGCCGGTGTGCCCCATGGACACGATCCCGTCCGCCCTGCCTTCCCGGACCATCTGGGCGGCGACCCGGATGGAGGAGTCCTTCTTCTCCTTCAGGATGGACGTGGCCTTGTCATCCATCTCCACCACGGTGGCGGCATGCACCACCGCGCACCGGGAGAGGAGCTCGCCCTTGAAGCCCAGCTGCCCCATGAGGGGACGCAGACGGGCCTCGTCCCCCACGAGGTGGAGGTAGAGGTCCGAGTGGGCTTCCAGGGCCGCGAGGGCCCCTTCCAGGATGGCGCGGGGGGCATGGTCGCCCCCCATGGCGTCCAGGGCGATGTGGTAGACGGAGGGAACGTCCACCTTTCCCCTCAGACGGTCTGCTGGGGACGAACGGTCAGCTTGCCGCGGTAGAAGCCGCAGGAGGGGCACACGCGGTGCGGCATCTTGGCCTCGCCGCAGTTCGGGCAGGTGCTGGCGCTCATCGCCTCGAGGGAATCATGGGTGCGGCGGCGGTCGCGGCGGGCGCGGGAGTGGCGTCGTTTCGGATTCGGCATGGCGTTGCTCCTCGATGGGGGGTGTCGGTTGAGGGGAGGGGCGGAAGGAGGGTTCAGTCCCCTTCCAGGTTGAGCTTGAGTCCGGAAAGGGCCTTGGCGAGGGCGCCGGGCTCCTTCACGATGTCGGGCCTGCAGGAACAGGGACCCTTGTTCCAATTCTTACCACACTGGGGACAGAGACCGGCGCAATCCTCCCTGCACAGGGGGTGCATGGGGGCGTGGAGCTGGAAGTGCTCGACGGCGAGGGCCTCCTCGTCCACGGCCGGCTCGGGGAGGAAGACGACGTCCAGGTCCTGGGACCCGATCACGTGGTTCCCGCCGGAGACCAGGGCGGCGTCCCGGCTCCCCAGGAAGCGGCTTTCCAGCTCCAGGGAGAGGTCCAGGGGCTCCAGGCAGCGGGAGCAGGCGCCTTCCCAGACCGCGGCGCCCTTCACTTCCAGGAAGTAGTCGCCGTCGGAGGGGAGGACGCGGACCCGCCAGGAGGCGTCGCGCAGGACGGTGCCGTCCCCCAGGTCGAGGGAGGCCGCGGCGCCGGAGGCTGTGGCGCCTTCGGGGGGCAGCTGGGCGAGATCGATCATTTCCCGGGTTCCTTCGCGTCCGCGGCGGGGGCGGAGGGGGTTCCGGTGGCGCCGCCGGAGATCTTGCCGGGCTCGACGGCGAAGGGGGGGCGGTCCGGGGACCCGTTGGGGTCGCCGGCGCACTTGAGCTCGTAGGTGCCCTTGCCGGACTTGCCCTCGAAGGGGTTGGCCCAGGGATCCTGGTTGGCCACGCCGACGGGGATCAGGTTCTCCTTGACCAGCGGGGAGTTGGGCTCGACCATCGCCTCGAAGGAGGTCAGGTCGGGATACTTGCCGTGCTTGAGGAAGTACTGGTCCAGGCCCTCGCTGACGATCTTCACCGTGTCATGCGCCTTGATGTAGCGGGCGTTGGCCGAGAACTCCCGGAACTGCCTGATGCCGATGGTCGCCAGGACGGCGATGATCATCATCGCGACCAGGAGTTCCATGAGGGAGAAGCCGGCTTGGGTTTTCTTGTTCATTTGAGGGGTTCCCGGTAGGCGCGAAGGCGCAACCAAGTATGGGGGGGCCGAACGGTCCTGTCCAAGCATCCCAGTGTGCCACAGGTGCACGATTTTACAAGAATTCATTGACATTCTCGCCTTTCCCCTCCCCCTCCGCGGCCGCCCCGGGCGGGAAGGCCTCGGGAAGGGGGAAGGCGCCGGCGGGAGCTTCCGCCCCCCCCATCTCCTGGAGCCAGTAGCGGTAGGCCCGGAAGCTCATGCCGAGCAAGCGAGCGGCTCGCGTCTTGTTCCCCTCGGCCCGCTCCAGGGCCCCCAGGAGGAAATGGCGCTTGAGCGCGGCCAGGTAGCCCTCGAGGTCGAACCCGGCGCCCGGGATCTCCAGGACCGCGCCCGGGGCGGCGGGCCCGGGGCGCAGGACCTCGTCCGGGAAGAGGTCCACGCCGATGGGGCCCCCGGAATTGAGGGCGACGCAGCGCTCCATGAGGTTCTCGAGCTCCCGGACGTTGCCGGGGAACCGGTAGCGGCGCACGGCGTCCATGGCCTCCGCCGAGAGGCCCATGGGGGGCTTCCCCAGCTTGCGGCAGAACCGGGCCAGGAAATGCTCCACCAGGACCGGCAGGTCCTCCTGGCGCTCCCGGAGGGGCGGCAGCCCGATGTGGAGGATGTTCAGGCGGTAGTAGAGGTCCTGGCGGAACTGGCCCCGGGCCACCCGGTCCCGGAGATCCCGGTTGGTGGCCCCGATCACCCGGGCGTCGACGGGGAGCTCCCCGGTCGCGCCGACCCGCCGCACCCGCCGCTCCTGGAGCACCCGCAGGAGCTTGACCTGCAGGGGCAGGGGGATCTCGCCGATCTCGTCCAGGAAGATGACGCCCCCCTCGGCCTCCTCGAAGAGCCCGCGCTTCAGGCCGGTGGCGCCGGTGAAGGCCCCCTTCTCGTAGCCGAAGAGCTCGGACTCCAGGAGGGCCTCGGGCAGGGCCCCGCAGTTGACGGGCACGAAGGGCCCCTTGGCCCGGTCCGAGTAGCGGTGGATGAGGCGCGCCACGATCTCCTTGCCCGTGCCGCTCTCCCCGGTGACGAGGACCGTGGTGTCGGCCCGGGCCACCTTCCCGACGAGGGCCTGGACCTTGCGGATGGTGGGGCCGACCCCCACCAGGTCGCCGATGTCCCGCACTTCGGCCGCCGGCGAGGTCTCGGAGACGGAGAAGATCCCCTTGAGGACCTTGGTGAGCTCCTGGATGTCGTTCTTGGTCTTGGTCAGGAAGTCCACCGCGCCCAGGTTCAGGGCCTGGACCGTGGTCTCGGTGGTGGCGTAGGCGGTCATGATGACCACGGGGGTCTCCAGCCCCCGCGCCTTCATCCACGTGAGGAGGTCGATGCCGCTGCCGTCCTTGAGGCGCAGGTCCGAGACCACGGCGTCGAAGGCCCGACTGGACAGGAGCTGGCAGGCTTCCGCCAGGCCGCCGGCAGGCTGGCTGTCGAAGCCCTGGGGGGCGAGGCCCATCTGGAGCACGTCCCGGAAACCGGGCTCGTCCTCCACGATGAGGACCGTTCGGACGGGTGCGGACGGATGCATGGGGAACCTGGAAGTGACGTGCCGCGTCAGTATCTCAGCGTTGACGGTGCCAGGGGAATGCGGAACCATCGCATCATGCGATTTCTGCTCGGCAGGACCGACGCCCTGGGGGACGTCGTCATCTCCCTTCCCGTGAGGGAGCGCATCCTCTCCCGGATGCCGGAGGCCGAGGTGCACTGGCTCGTGCGCCCCTACGCCGCCCCCCTCCTGCGGGGCCTGGGGACGGTCCACCTCCGGGAGGACGGCCAGGACCTCGCCGCCCTCCTGCGGGCCATCGCCCCGGACGCCGTCCTCAACCTGGGCCACCGGGACCAGGCGATCATCACCGCGGCGCGCGCGGCGGGGGTTCCGGTCCGGGTCGCCCGGAGCCGGGGCCGCCAGATCTGGGAGGCCACCCACGTGCTGTGGAACGGCCGCAACGGCACGGGGCGCCCCGAGGCCATGAACGTCCTCGACTTCCTCAAGCCCTGGGGCTGGGAGGGGGGCTGGCCCGCCCCGCCCCGGCTGGTCCTGGACGCGGCGGAGCGGGAGCGGGGCCGGGCGGACCTCGCCCACCTGCCCCGCCCCCGCCTGGGCGTGGCCACCCGTTCCTCCGGGTCCTCGGCCTACCCCAGCGCCGCCTGGTGGGACCGGGCCCTGGCGGTGGTGCGGGAGGCCGGCTGGACACCCGTCATCCTGTCCCCCCCCGAGGACGCCCCCCTGCCCCCCGCCGACCTGCGGGGCCTGCTGGCCCGCATCGCGGCCTGCGACGTCTTCCTGGGCCCCTCCACGGGCCCCACCCAGATCGCCGGGGCCCTGGACGTGCCCACCCTCGCCCTCATGGGGCTCACCTCCAACCGGGGCCCGAGCCGCTGGGCGCCCCTCGGCCGCCGGGTCCAGGTGCTCCAGTATCCGCCCCCCGAGGCGGACCTCTCCGGCGGCATGGACCGCCTCGACCCCCGCGACCTGCTGCCCCACCTGGCGCGCCTCGCCCAGCCGGAGGCATGATGGGCGCCCCGCCCCCGCCGGGCGCCACCTGGGTGCGCTTCCCCCGCTTCGTGGGGGACGCGGTCATGCAGTTCCCCGTGCTCCGGGCCCTGCGGGCGGTGGGCGCCGGCCCCCTCGTCGTCTGGGGCCCCGCCGCCACGGTCGCCCTCGTGGACGGCCATCCGCTGGCCGACGCGGTGATCCCGGACGTGGGCCGGCCCGGCCCCTGGGCCATGGCCGCCCTCCTGCGGACCCACCGGGCCGCCCGCAGCGTCCACTTCCCCAAATCCCTCCGGCCGGCCCTCGCCGCCTTCCTCGCCCGGGTCCCGGAGCGCATCGGGGTGGACGAGAGCCTGGCGGGCCTCTTCAACACCCACAGCGCCCCCTTCTGGGGGGCCCCGGGCCACTTCCTCGACCGCTACCACGCGGTCCTCGCCCAGCGCTGGCCGGGCCTGCCCCCCCTGCCCCCCGCCGACTACACGCCCCCCGGGACCGTGGCCCTGCCCGGGGCCCCCTACCTCTGCCTGATGCCCGGCTCCATGTGGCCTTCCAAGGCCTGGCCGGCGGATCACTTCCGGCGCGTCGCGGCCATCGCCCGGGCCGCCGGGCTCCAGATCGCGGTCCTGGGCGCCCCCGCCGAGCGGGAGCTCTGCGCCCAGGTCATCCAGCCCGGGGACCTGGACCTGGTCGGCCGCACGACCCTCGTGGAGGCGGCCGCCTGGCTCAAGGGGGCCCGCGCCGCCCTGGGCAACGACTCCGGGCTCTGCCACCTGGCCGCGGCCTGCGGCACCCCGACCCTCGCCCTCTTCGGCCCCACGGACGCCACGGACTGCGCCCCCGTGGGCCCCCGGGCGGCCACCCTCCGCCTGGACGGCATCCCCTGCGCCCCCTGCAGGAAGCGGGTGTGCGCCGTGGCGGGCCACCCCTGCCTGGCGCAGCTCGGGCCCGAACGGGCCTGGTCGGCCCTGGAGGCCCTGGTTTCACGCTAGAATCGGCCTGTCCGAGGTACCCATGCGATCACCCCTGCTGCTGCTCACGGTTCCGGCCCTCTGCTGGGCCCAGGGGCCGGTCATTTCCGTGGACCGCCCCCACCACGATTTCGGCCGCATCGACGGCGACAGCCGCGTCACCCACCGGTTCCGGATCTCCAACAGGGGCGGGGCGAACCTCAACATCTCCCGGCTGAACCCCTCCTGCGGCTGCACCTCCACGGTCATCGGCCAGTGGACCCTCAAGCCCGGCGAGAGCACGGAGGTCGAGGCCGCGTTCAATCCGGCCGGCTTCCGGGGCACGGTCCGGAAGTCCATCCAGGTGGTCTCGGACGACCCCGCCAACCCGAACCTCACGCTCACCTTCGAGGCGGAGATCGTCCGGGAGATCACCCCCTCCCAGGATTCGGTGTTCTTCCAGGGCGTCCGCCGCACGGGGACCACGAAGCACGCCGTCAAGCTCACCTCCGGCACGGGCCGCCCCGTCCGGGTGACCCGCATCGACGCGCCGGGCGCGAAGTACCTCTCCTTCGGGATCCGCCCCGAGGGCGGCAACGTCTGGGTGGACATCGCCCTCGACGGGGCGGCCCTGCCCGCGCACCAGATGGTGGGCACGGACGCCGTCGCGATCCAGACCGACAACCCCCGGGCCCCGCTCCTCAACGTGACCGTCCAGTGGGAGGCCTACCAGGCCCTCACCGCGACGCCCCCCCGCGTCGCCATCGCCGAGGCCCCTGGCCGGGAGCACCGCCAGAAGATCCTCGTCGCGAACGCCGACCGCAAGCCCTTCCGGATCCTCTCCGCCAGGGCCACCAGCTCGCTCCTGCGCGTCGAGGGGCTCGGCGGCGGAGCCTCGGACCGCCACGAGCTCACGATCGTGATGGACGCCCGCGCCAAGGCCGGCCTCTACAACGAACGCATCACCCTCACCACCGACAGCCCCGACCAGCGGGAATTCGAACTGCGCGTCGCCGCCTCCCTCCGCTGAGCCCATGACAGCATCCTCATCCGGCGCGCGGCACGCCACGGCCGTCGCCGGCACCATCGCCACGGCCTTCGTCTGGGGCGCCAGTTTCGCGGCCATGAAGTTCATCCTCCAGGCCGGCCTCAGCGTGGGCGCCATGCTCACCGTGCGGTTCGGCATCGGGACGGTCTGCCTGGGCCTCCTCCTCGCGGTCCTCCAGGTGAGGCCCCGGTGGCCCGAGGTGCGGGACGGGCTCGTGCTCGGGGTCATCCTGACGATCGTCTTCTGGCTCCAGGCCGGGGGCCTCGTGACGACGACGACGACCAAGTCCGGGTTCATCACCGGCCTCTACGTGCTCTTCACGCCCATGGCCAGCGTGCTCCTCGGCCACCGGCTCCGGATCGCCCACGCCCTGGGGGCCCTGGTCGCCACGGGGGGCCTGTTCCTCCTCGTCCGGACCCCGGGGGCCAGCCTCGGAGGCTGGAACAGCGGCGACAGCCTGACCCTCGCCTGCGCCGTGGGCTGCGGCTTCCACATCGCCTACACGGGCATCTTCTCCCGGCGTTCCAGCGGGTGGGTGCTGGCCTTCACGCAGGTGGCCACCCTGGCCTGCCTCTCCCTGGCCATCACCGCCTTCCTCCCCGCGCCCCACGGCTTCCAGACGGCCCGCGCGGCCCTGGCCGCCCCCGGCGTCTGGACGAGCCTCCTCTACCTCGGGGTGCTGGCCACCTCCCTGGCCTTCTATCTCATGTCCACCCTCCAGGCCCACCTCGGCAGCACCGAGGCCGCCATCCTCTACTCCCTGGAGCCCGTGTTCACGGCCCTGCTGGCCATGACCGGCTGGGTCCCGGGCATCCGGGAGCGCCTGTCGCCCCTCCAGCTCCTGGGCGGCGCCATCATCCTCGGCGCCATGATCCTGGCGGAGGTGGGCCCGCGGTGGATGGCCCGGTTCGGCGATGCGCGCCCGGAGCTCGACGGTTGAGGGATAATCGGGCCAGGGCCTGTTCGGAATGAAGGAGCGACCATGCTGATCGTCACCGGCGGCGCCGGATTCATCGGAAGCAACACCGTCAAGGAGCTGAACCGGCGGGGCCGGACGGATATCCTCGTCGTCGACAACCTGGAGCGGGCCGAGAAGTTCCGGAACCTGGCCGACCTCACCATCCAGGACTACCTGGACAAGCGGGACTTCCGGGCCCGCCTCGACGCCGGCACCTTCGACCTCAAGGTGGACTTCATCCTCCACAACGGGGCCTGCTCGGACACCATGGGCACCGACGGCCGCTACATGCTCGAGAACAACTTCGGGGATTCCAAGGCCCTCCTCAACTACGCCCTCTCCAAGGGCATCCCCTTCGTCTACGCCAGCAGCGCCGCGACGTACGGGGCCAGCCGGGCCTTCGTGCCCGAGCCCGCCAACGAGCGTCCCCTCAACGTGTACGGCTACTCCAAGCTCCTCTTCGACCAGCACGTGCGCACCCTCCTGCCCCACGCGGCGAGCCCGGTGGTGGGACTCCGCTACTTCAACGTCTACGGCCCCCGGGAGCAGCACAAGGGCCGCATGATGTCCGTCCTCCACCAGCTCCTGCGCCAGCTGCGGGAGACGGGGGTCTGCCGCCTCTTCGACGGCACCGACGGCTTCGGGCCCGGCGGCCAGGTGCGGGACTTCGTCCACGTGGGCGACGTCATCGACATCGGCCTCGCCTTCGCCACCGGCCCCCTGGTCAAGGGCATCTTCAACGCCGGCACCGGCAAGGCCCGCAGCTTCAACGCCATCGCCGAGACCCTCATCCGCCACCTGGGCCAGGGCCGCATCGAGTACATCCCCTTCCCCAGGGAACTCGAGGGCAAGTACCAGAGCTTCACCCAGGCCGACCTCACGACCCTCCGCCAAGCCGGCTACACCCGGCCCATGACCGAGCTGGAGGAGGGCATCCGCCTCACCCTCGAGGAGCTGGAAGCCTAGGCTGTGTTCGGAATCTATAGATTAGATAAATAGTTAACTTGTACTCATACGTAAAGGCTCGTACACCACGAATTTTCCTGGGGTAACGATGCCGAGACGTTTCCTGACCGATGCCATGTGGGCAAAGCTTGAACCGCTCCTTCCGCCAGAGCGTGGAGGGATGGGGCGATCCCGTCACCCCAACCGTCCCATGGTGGAGGCGATCCTGTGGAGGCACAGGACTGGGGCGCCGTGGAGGGACCTGCCGGAGGAATCTGGACCTTGGACAAGCGTGTACACGCGATTTGAGGCCTGGACCAAGCGCGGCGTGTGGCAAAGGATCCTGGAGTTCCTGCGCAAGGAAGCCGACCTGGAGTGGGTCATGCTGGATGGCACCATCCTTCGCGCTCATCAACCTTCAGCAGGCAAAAGGGGGGGCTCTGGAACCAGGCGCTCGGACGATCTCGGGGTGGATGCTCGACCAAGATCCATTTGATCTGCGATGCCCACGGTAATCCTTTGGATTTCCTGGTCACTCCGGGGCAAGCCCATGAAAGCCGGTCTGCTGAAGGATTGCTGTGCGGTTGGCAGGCAGAGTACGGGTTCGGAGATCGGGCCTACGATGGGAACCCGGTATGGAAGGCGATCGAGGCCATGGGTGCGACAGCCGTCATCCCACCTCATCCCCGGCGCAAGAATCCGGCGGCCTGGGACTCACACCTATACAAGGCCCGCCATGCCATCGAGCATGGGTTCGCCAAGCTCAAACAGTTCAGGGCGCTGGCCACCAGGTTCGACAAAACGGCGCGAAGTTTCTCAGCCCAGGTGGCTTTGGCCTGCATCGTGATCTGGCTGAGGCTATGAGCGGAGGGTGACAAGCGTTCCGGATCCTCATTGATCCTATGAAACGCGGAGGCGCGGAGGATCTCGCAGAGGGTCGCGGAGGAAAGCGCTCCTGGAACCTGCCCCTGGATATCGAGTGGAGGGGGCTTGTGGTTGAGCGGGCCTACCGGCTGGATTTGCTGGTTGACGACCTCGTGGTCGTGGAGGCTAAGGCGGAATGGAGGTCGGCCTGCTCCTCAATTCCCGTCAGTGGCCTTTCAAAGACGGTGGAATCAAGCGGGTGATACATACAAGGGCTTGATCCTTTCTCCGCGAGCCTCAGCGAGATCCTCCGCGCCTCCGCGTTCCAATAGGATGCTGCGAATGCGCGGCGCCATCAGGCACTGCAGCACAGACTCACTATTCCAGCTCCTCCATGCTCCGGCACGGATGGGTATTAGCCATTACTATCCTAGATTACGAACACACCCTAGTGCAGCGGGCAAAGTAGCCTGGGTCATCCGGGGGGAGCGGCCGCCGCGCGTCCATCGGGGGCCTGGCCCCCAGACCCCCGGCACGGGCCGCTCCCCTCGCGTCCGGATGATTCAGGCGATTAGGCGGACGCGGCACGCGTCAGCTCCGCGGCCAGGCCCTCGACCACGGGGGGCCAGTCCCAGTGGCGGGCCTGGCGGTGGAGGCGGAGGCTCGGATACCAGGGCGTCCGGGTGCCGGCCAAGCCCCACCGCCAATCCGGCAGGTGGGCCAGGAGCACCCAGGTGGGCAGGCCCATGGCCCCGGCCAGGTGGACGATGCCCGTGTCCACGCTGACGAGGCCGTCCAGGCGGCTCAGGGCGTGGGCGGTGTCGGAGAAGTCCGTGAGCCAGGGCTCCAGGTCTACCAGCGGCAGGGCGGGCCGCGCCCGGGCCCCCTTCTGGAGGCTGAACCAGGTCACGCCCGGCACGTCCGCCAGGAGGTCCAGGACCTCGGGGGGCAGGTTGCGCTCCTGGGTCCGCGCGTGGCCAGGGTTCCCGGACCACACCAGGCCGAGGCGGCGCCCGGGGACGTCCAGGGCCCGGTCCAGGGCCTCCCGGCTGGGCACGTGGGCCGGCACCGCCAGGTAGGGGATGGGCGCCGGCACGGCCCCCTCCCGGGTGCCCAGCAGGTGGGGCAGGGACAGGAGCTCGATCTGCCAGGTGTCCGCCGGCAGGGTCAGGGCCCCGGTCACCACCTCGGCGACGCCCGGGCAGGTCGCCAGGACCCCCTCGGCCCCGTGGAAGGGCTCGGCCAGGACCCGGGCGCCCTGGGCCGCCAGGAGGCCCGCGTAGCGGATGAACATGAACAGGTCCCCGTAGCCCTGCTCGGCCCGAACCAGGATGGAGCGACCGGCCAAGGGGGAGCCGTCCCAGCGGGGCAAGGGCATGGGCCGGGGGCCCTGCACCTGGAGCCGCGCCTCCATGCGCGCGAACCCCTCCGCCAGCCGCCCCTGGAGGAGGTTCGTGACGGCCAGGTGGAAGCGGATGCGGGCCTCCAGGCCCGGGTCGCCGGCGGACCGCCCCGCCAGGGCCTCCAGCAGGGCCGAGGCGGCCTCGAACCGGTCGTCGTAGTCCAGGGCCAGGGCCTGGCGGAGGACGGCCTCCGGCTGGCCGGGAATCAGCTCCGCGGCGCGGCCGGTGAGGGCCACCGCCTCCCCCCAGCGCCCGAGGTCCGCGGCCAGGGGGGCCAGTCGCGCGCACAGTTCGGCCTCTCCCGCCCGCCCCCGCACGTGGGAGGCCACCTCCGTCTCCCCCGCCCCCAGGCCCGCCCAGGCGCGCAGGAAGGCCGCCTCCGGGTCCGCCGGGGTCCGGACGGCGAGGGCCTCCGCTTCCAGGCGGGCCTCGGCGAAGCGGCCCTGGCGCGCCAGGGTCGCGGCCAGGTCCCGGCGCGCCCCGACGTCGTCCGGCGCCAGGGCGAGGGCCTGCCGCAACCGCCGCAGGGTGCCATCCGGAGGGGCGAAGGCGTCGGGCCGGGCCGGGCTGTCCACCGGGAGCCCCTGGCTAGGCCCGGTCCAGCACGACCAGGGTCACGTCGTCCGAGAAGGGGGTGGACTGGTTGAAGGCGATGGCCCGGTGAACGATGTGGTCCGCCGCGGCCTCCTCGTCCGCCGGCAGGTCGCCGCAGATCTGCTGGAGGCCCTCGTCGCCCAGGAAGGTGCGGTCCTCCCGTTCCACCTCCACCAGACCGTCGGTGTAGACGATGAGACGGTCGCCCCGGCGGAAGGGCACGCTGCGCTCCTGGAAGGGCAGGTCCTCCTCGATGCCGAGCATGAACCCACGCTCGCCCAGGATCGTCGGCTGCTTGGGCCCTCCCGAGGCTCCCTGGGGGATGATCATGGGCGCCACATGGCCCGCCGCCACGTACTGGAGGGTGTCGGCGGCCGGATCCAGGCGCGCCAGGAAGGCGGTGGCGAACTGCTCGGACAGGGTGCTGCGGGCCAGGTCCCGGTTCATGGCCTGGGCCCAGGCGAGGGGCCGGTGGCCGAAGCGGACCTGGTTCTCGAAGCAGGTCTTGACCATGGCGGAGATGAGGGCCGCCGTCACCCCGTGCCCGCTCACATCGGCGATCATGAGCGCCACGCTGTCGTCGGGCAGGGCGAGGATGGCGTAGATGTCGCCGCCGATGCCCTCGGCGGGCAGGTAGCGGTGGGTGTAGCGCAGGTCCCCCGCGCGGCCGGGAATGGGCGGCAGGAGGCCCACCTGGAGGCGCGCGGCCAGCGCCAGCTCCGCCGTCATGCGCTCCTGGAAGCGGGTGAGCTCCAGGTTCTGGCGCTTGATCTCCTTCTGCATGCCGATGATGCGGAAGGCGGATTCCACCTTCGCCATCACCTCCTGGGCATGGAAGGGCTTGGAGATCATGTCGTCCGCGCCCAGGTTCAGGCCGCCGATCTTGGAGGCCGTGCCGTCGATGGCGGAGACGAGCATGAAATAGATATCGCGGGTCCGGGGATCGCCCTTCACCTTCTGGCAGAGTTCGTCCCCGGCCATCTCCGGCATCCGCAGGTCCGACAGGATGAGGTCGGGCTGGAGCTTGCCCATCTCCTCCATCGCCGCGCGCCCGTTCTCCGCCAGCAGGACGGTGTAGCCGGCGCGCTTCAGGTAGAAGCTGAGGATGTCACGGATGGGGGCTTCGTCATCGACGACGAGCACGACCCCTTTCGGCATGGCTCAGGCCCCGCGCAGGGCGTCCTGCTCCGTCGCGAAGATGGAGAAGTAGTTGGTCAGGTTCGTCTGGTCGAAGGTCTTCTTGACCTGGGGCGGCAGGGCGCAGAGGTGGAGCTTGCCGTTGTTCTTGTCCACGCTGTTGCGGGCGGCCACCAGCAGGCCGAGGCCCGAGGAATCGATGAAGGAGACGCTTTCGAGGTTGATGACCAGAAGCTTGGGCTGGAGGGAGGTGACCGTGTCCCGGATGACGTCCCGGAGCTGGGCCGTCACCTCGAAATTGACCTTGCCCTGGATGGTCACGACCGACGCGTTGCCCTCCTGGCGGGTCTGGATGTTCAACATGGGACCTCCTACGGCACGGATCCAGGGGCGTTATTTGAAGAACAGCTGCAAGAAAGAAATTAATCGCGTCTCGCGCCGGAATCAACGCTGGATTGGAAGAAAGATGGCCGGCGAACGACGCCCGTCCGCGGGGCGGAGCCCGGGGGTCGCGGCGTGTCCGGACAGGCATGAAAAAACCGGGGAGGGGGCTGGAATGCCCACCTCCCCGGCATCGCGGGGTTCGCGTCCGTCGCCTACTTGACGGCGAAGGCGGCCACGAGGACGTAGATCACGAGGGCCTCGATGAGGGCCAGACCGATGATCATCGTGGTGCGGATGTTGCCGGCGGCCTGGGGGTTGCGGGCGATGCCTTCGCAGGCGGCCACGACGGCCTTGCCCTGGGCCATGCCGCAGCCGGCGGCCGCGATGGCGAGGGCGATGTGGGCCAGGAACTTGCCTTCGAAGAGGCCGGGGGCGGCGGGAGCGCCCTGGGCGAAGGCGGCGATGGCCACGGTGAAGAGGAAGGCGGTGGCGAGGAACTTCTTCATGGGACACCTTTCGGTTGGAGGCGCGGGGTTCGGAATCCCGACGCCAGGTGGGAAAGCGGGCTCAGTGCTCGTGGGCGACGGCCCCGGACACGTAGATGGTGGCGAGCATGATGAAGACGAACGTCTGGATGAGCCCGAAGAAGAGGCCCATGATCATCAGCGGCACCGGCACGACGAGGGGCGCGAGGGCGAAGAAGATGCCCGACACCACGTGCTCGCCGGCGATGTTGCCGAAGAGACGGAGGCTGTGGCTCAGGATCCGGCTGAAGAGGCCGAGGACCTCGAGGGGCCACATCAGGATCCAGAGGAACCACACGGGGCCCGCGAAGTGGCCCAGGTACTTCAGGACGCCGTGCTCGCGCATGCCGTGGAAGTTGTAGTAGAGGAACACCACCAGGGCGCAGCCCAGGGTGACGTTGTAGTTGGCCGTGCCCGAACCCAGGCCCGGGATCAGGCCGAAGAGGTTGTTCAGGAGGACGAAGACGCCCAGGGTCCCGATGAGAGGCACGTAACGGTCCGGATGATGGGCGACGTTGTCGGCCACCAGGGTCCGCACGAAGCCGACCAGGTACTCCATGGTCTGCTGGAGGGGACCGGGGATCCGGACCAGGCGGGCCCGCACCAGGACAACCAGGAGCACGGTCACCAGGGCGGCCAGGGCCGAGATCAGCAGGTGATCGAAGCGCTCCAGCACCGACAGGGGCGCCCCGTGGGCGAAGCTGCCCCAGGGATGACGGGAGAGGCCCAGCAGGTTCGTGAGCAGGACCGCCAGGAAGGACGCATGGTGTTCCATGGATGTGACCTCAGGAGCTCATTCCGGCCGGAACACCAGCCGGATCGCTTCAACGACGATGGCGGCGCTGAAGAGCAGGATGCCGGTGGCGAAAGGCAGGACTTCCGACGGGAAGCAGACCATCATCCCACGAAGCAGAATCACGATCAAAGCCAGTTTGCCCATGGCGGCCAGGGCGAACAGCCACCGCCGGCGCACCGAGGGCGTCAGCATGCCCCCCACCACCCACCGGTGGAGGCTCCAGAAGGCGAGGCTGGCCAGCCCCCCCGCCAGGAAGGCCGGAACGGCCCGCCAGGACCGCAGGGCCCAGAGGGCCCCGCCCACGGGAAGCAGGGCCGCCTGGATCCAGGCGATGCGGCGCAGGTGCCCCGTCCCGCCGTCCTCAACGGTCATCGCCCTGGTCCTCCCGGCGCTTGCGCTCCGCCTCGTCGTAGCGGTCCAGGCGCACCGTGGTCTTGTAGAGCTCCCAGAACCCGGTGGCCACGCCCCACACGAGGCCGATCCACATGCCGGCCCTGGGGTGGCCCAGCTTGCCCCCGGCCCAGCGCCCCAGGAAGAAGCCCAGGGCGATGGCGATGGGAAACACCATCCCCAGGCCCATGAGGTCCCCCCACAGGGCCCGTTCCCGGGGCGAGGCGTCCTTGGTGTTGCGCTTGAAGAGCATGCTGAATCCTGGTGAGGGTCCATTATCCCGCGTTTCCGCCGCCGGCCCCGGCTTCCCGCGCGCGGTCCCCCGTACGGCCCGGCGGCTCCGCGCCGGCCTTTCCCCGGGAGCCGCGGCGGACCGCGGGAACCGTGGGAAAAGACCGTGCGCGGAGCCGCTGGCGGTCCGCGAAGCCTAGAGGATCCTGCCGGCCCAGTCCAGGAGGTAGGAGCCGAACAGGGTGCCCACCAGGATCAGGGCGCAGGAGGCGCCCACCACCAGGGAGGTGAGGCCGGCCAGGGGCCGGACTTCGCCCTCCGCGGGCTCCTTGAAGTACATCGTCGCCACCACGTTCAGGTAGTAGTAGGCGGCCACGGCGCTGGTGAGGAGGGCGAGGACGGTGAGGGTCACATGGCCCTGCTCGATGGCCAGCTTGAACAGGTAGAACTTGCTGAAGAAGCCCACCAGGGGGGGAATGCCCGCCAGGCTCAGGAGGACCACCATCATGGCGAAGGCCAGGACCGGACGGGTCTTGGCCAGGCCGCGGAAGTCGTCGATGCGCTCCCCCTCGCCCTTGCCCTGCAGGTAGATGACGATGCCGAAGGCGCCGCTCTGCATGAGCAGGTAGGTCAGCATGTAGAGCCAGATGGCCTGGATGCCGCCGGGGACGTTGACGCTGAGGATGCCCAGGAGCATGTAGCCCACGTGGGCGATGCTGGAGTAGGCCAGGAGGCGCTTCATGCTCTGCTGGCGGAGGGCGGCCACGTTGCCCAGGACCATGCTCGCGCCGGCGACGAAGGCCAGGGGCGCGGCCCACTCGGACTGGACGCCGCCGAAGCCGGAGCCGAAGACCCGGGCGAAGGCCGCCAGGGAGGCCGCCTTGGGCGCCATGGACATGAAGGCGGTCACGGCGGTGGGGGCGCCGTCATAGGCGTCGGGGGACCACATGTGGAAGGGCACCGCCGCGACCTTGAAGCAGAAGCCCACCAGGACCATGAGGAGGCCCGAGAAGACCAGCAGGTTGCTGTTCACGGGGGCCAGGGCCAGGATCTCGTAGAGGGCCTCGAGGTTCGTGGTGCGCCCGCCGGTGGCGGCGAAGATCAGGCTGATGCCGAAGAGCAGGATGCCGCTGGAGAAGGCGCCGAGCAGGAAGTACTTCACCCCGGCCTCGACGCTGCGCTCCTGGTTGCGGAAGTAGGCCACCAGGATGTAGATGCAGAGGGCCATCAGCTCCAGGGAGAAGTAGATGGACACCAGGTCGGTGGCGCCGACGAGGAACATCATGCCCGTCACGCTGAAGAGGATGAGGGCGTAGTACTCGACGGTCTGCTCGCGCAGGAGGTTCAGCTGGAGCTGGCTGAGCAGCACGGTGATGATGCCCGCCCCCAGGCAGAGCAGCTGGAAGCCGCGGGTGATGCCGTCCACCCGGAACATCAGGGAGAACCCGTCCGCGGAGGGGGTCCGCACCACGAGCACGGCGGCCGCGGCGAGGACGATGACCGTCACGGCGGCCCAGGAGCCCTTGGAGGCCCGGGGCACGAAGGCGTCGGCCGGCCACAGCATGACCGTGGCGGCCACCAGCATCAGGAGCTGGGGGTAGATGAGGGGGAGGTCCCGGTTGAGGGCCGCCCACAGGGTCGCGGCGAAAGCCATCAGTGACCTCCGTGCTCGGTTCCGGCCCCGGCGTGGGCGGCCTCGCCGGCGGGCTCGCCGGAGGCGGCGTGCTCGGCGGGCGCGGCCATGGCGGCCATGCCGGCCTTGGCGGCCTCGCGCTGGGCGGCATCAAGCGCCTTCTGCTTGTAGAAGTCGGGGTTGACCTGGGTGACGAGCTTGGCGACGGGGGCCTCCAGCACCTTCAGGAGGGGCTTCGGGTAGATGCCGATCCAGAAGGCCACCGCGATCAGCGGCGCGAAGTAGGCCAGCTCGCGGGCGTTGAGGTCCTTCATCTGGGTGTTGACCTCGCGGATGGGCCCGAACATGGCGCGCTGGTAGAGCCAGAGCATGTAGGCGGCACCCAGGATGATGCCGGTGGTGGCCAGGACGGCGATCCAGGGAGCGGCCTGGAAGGCGCCCAGCAGGATGGCGAGCTCGCCGATGAAGCCGTTCAGGCCGGGGAGGCCGATGCTGCTCATGGTCATGATCATGAAGACCGTGGCGTAGAGGGGCATGGTCTTGGAGAGGCCGCCGTATTCCGCGATGAGGCGGGTGTGCCGGCGCTCGTAGACGATGCCGACGATGAGGAAGAGCGCGCTGGTGGAGATGCCGTGGTTGAGCATCTGGAGGATGCCGCCCGTGATGCCGTCGGGGTTCAGGGCGAAGAGGCCCAGCATGCACATGCCCAGGTGGCTGACGGAAGAGTAGGCGACCAGCTTCTTCATGTCCTTCTGGATCATGGCCACGAGGGCGCCGTAGATGATGCCGATCAGGGCCAGGGTCATGAACCAGGGCATCAGCTGCTTGGTGGCGTCGGGGGCGATGGGGAGGAGGAAGCGGATGAAGCCGTAGGTGCCCATCTTCAGGAGGACGCCGGCCAGCACGACGGAACCCGCGGTCGGGGCTTCCACGTGGGCGTCAGGCAGCCACGTGTGGAAGGGGAACATGGGGACCTTGATGGCGAACCCGAGGAAGAAGGCCACCGCCAGGAGAGTCTGGAAGGTCCGGGACTGCTGGGCGATGACGGGGGCCATGGCCTGGAAGCTGGCGATGGACATGTCGTAGCGGCCGGTGGCCTTGTACTGCAGGAAGTAGATGGCCAGGATGGCCACCAGCATCAGCACGGAGCCGGCCAGGGTGTAGAGGAAGAGCTTGATGGCGGCGTAGAGCTTCTGCGGGCCGCCCCAGATGGCGATGAGGAAGTACATCGGCACCAGCATCAGCTCCCAGAACAGGTAGAACTGGAACATGTCCTGGGTGATGAAGACGCCCATCATGCTGAACTGCATGACCAGCAGCCAGATGTAGTACTCCTTGTGGCGCTCGGAGATCGCCGTGAAGGAGCACCACACCACGATGAAGCCCAGGAACGTGGTCAGGAGGAAGAGCACGAGGCTGATGCCGTCCATGCCGATGCTGAACCGCACGCCGATGCTGGGGATCCACTCATAGGAGGTGGCCCACTGCACCGCGCTGGAGGCGCGGTCGTACTGGAACCAGAGGGGCAGGCTCAGGAGGAAGTCCACCACCGTGACGGCGAGGGCTCCGAGCTCGAAGATCCTCCGGCTGCCCTTGGGGACGAAGAGGAGCAGGAGGGCCCCCAGGAGGGGCAGGACGGTGACCCACAACGGAAGGTTTTGGTACCAGGGGATCATGGGAACTCCAGGAGCGGCGATTGGGCGGGCGTGAGGGGGAAGGGGTTAGGCCAGGAACTTCCAGAGCGCGATGGCCAGGAAGCCCAGGAACATGACGAAGGCGTAATTCTGGACCCGGCCGGTCTGCAGCTTCCGGAAGCCTCCGGAGACCTGGGACAGGATCCAGGCGACGAGGTTCACCAGCCCGTCCACGATCTTCGCGTCGAACCAGTGGAAGGCGTGGCTGACGGTCAGGGTGAGGCGCGCGGCGCCGTTCACCATGCCGTCCACGGCCCAGGCGTCGAAGGCCCAGAGCTGTGCGCCCAGCTGCTTGCAGGGGCCGATGAAGGCGGCCTCGTAGAATTCGTCCACGTAGTACTTGGCGTGGACCCACTCGAACAGCTCGGGGAACCGCTTCACGAAGGCCCGGGGCTTGCTCCAGGTCGGATCGGCGCCGTAGAACCACCAGGCCAGCCCCATGGCGGCCGGGGCCCAGACGACGGTGGCGACGAACATCAGGACGTACTCGATGGCGGGGGCCGCGCCGTGGGCCTCGTGGGCGCCGTGCGCCTGGAAGAGCAGCGGCTTCAGCCACTCGCTGAAGTGGGAGCTGCCGATCCAGTGGAGGCTGTGGGGGATGTTCAGGAAACCGCCGACGAGGGCGAGGAGGGCCAGGAGGGCCACCGGGAACCACATGTTCCAGGGCACCTCCTGGGGACCCGCGTGGCCGCCGTGCCCGTGGTCGTCGTGGCCGTGGGCGTGGGCGTCGTGCCCGTGCGCGTCGTGGCCGTCGTCAGGGGAGGCGTGGTGGGCTTCCGAGGGGACCGTGAGGCCGTGGGGGTCGTGGCCCGCGCCCCGGTACTCCCCGAAGAAGGTCATGACCATGAGGCGGACCATATAGAAGGCCGTCATGAAGGCGGCGATCATGCCCATGGCCCAGGCGATCATGTTCAGGCGCGGACCGGCGAAGGTCCCGTGCGCGTACCACCCCTCGAAGACCTTCCAGAGGATCTCGTCCTTGGAGAAGAAGCCCGAGAAGGGGAAGATGCCGGCGATGGCCAGGGTGGCGATGCCCATGGAGGCGAAGGTCCAGGGCATGAACTTCCGCAGGCCGCCCATGTTGCGCATGTCCTGCTCGTGGTGGCAGGCCAGGATCACCGAGCCGGATCCGAGGAAGAGGGCCGCCTTGAAGAAGGCGTGGGTGAACACGTGGAACATGCCGGCCGTGAAGGCGCCGGCGCCCATGCCCATGAACATGAAGCCCAGCTGGCTCACGGTGGAGTAGGCCAGGACCTTCTTGATATCGTACTGGGCCAGGCCCATGCTCGCGGCCACCAGCGCCGTGAGGGCGCCGACGAAGAGCACCACGGCCAGGGCGACCGGGGCGTTGACGTAGATGAAGTTCATCCGGGCGATCATGTACAGGCCGGAGGTCACCATGGTCGCGGCGTGGATCAGGGCGGACACGGGGGTCGGACCCGCCATGGCGTCCGGCAGCCACACGTAGAGGGGGATCTGGGCCGACTTGCCGCAGGCGCCGAGGAAGAGGCAGCAGCCCACCAGGTTGAACCACCAGGTGGGGCTGTGGCTCAGGCCGAAGAGGGTGAGCTCCTTCTGGGCCAGGACGCCGCGGACGAGGCCCATCTGGGTGTCGAAGTCCACGGACCCGAAGATCATGAACAGGAGGTAGAAGCCGATGAGGAACCCGAAGTCGCCGATGCGGTTGGTGACGAAGGCCTTCTTGCCCGCGACGGCCGCGTACTCGCGGTCGAAGTAGAAGCCGATCAGCAGGTAGCTGCAGAGGCCCACGCCTTCCCAGCCGAGGAACATCATGATCATGTTCGCGCCCAGCACCAGGTTGAGCATGCTGAACACGAAGAGGTTCAGGTAGGTCATGAAGCGGTAGTACTCGCCGCGCTTGCGCTCATCCGCCATGTAGCCCGTGGAGAACAGGTGGATGAGGAAGCCCACGCCGGTGACCAGGAGGCCCATGCAGGCCGAGAGGGGGTCGATCCGGTAGGCCCACGTCATGGTGGTCCGGGTGAGGCCGCCCAGCACCTGGGCGTCCCCGAAGGAGAGCCAGGTCCAGACGGTCTGGGTCACCACCCGGTTCTCCGGGGCCATCCCCATGAGCTTCACGAAGTAGAAGGCCACGATGAGGAAGGAGGCGAAGACCGAGCCCAGGGCGACGAGGTCCACGAGCTTGTTGTTCTTCAGGCGCCGGCCGGTGAGGCCGTTGAAGAGGGCGCCGAAGACCGGCAGGAAGGGGATCAGCCAGAGCACGGAGCTGTGGAGCGGCGTACTCACGGCGGCGGGTTCCATGATCATGCGTTCACCTGGGTCGAAGTCGGGGAGGATAGGTTCATGGCTCGTTCCGCCTAGCCCTTGAGCAGGTTGATGTTGTCAACCTGGATCGTGTCCCGCTTGCGGTAGAGGGCCACGACCAGGGCAAGCCCGATGGCCACCTCGGCGGCCGCGAGCCCCATCACCAGGAGGGCGAAGGCCTGGCCCGCCACCGTCCCGGCGTGGCGGGCGAAGGCGATCAGGTTCAGGTTGGCGGCGTTGAGCATGAGCTCCACGCACATCAGGATCACCAGGGCGTTGCGCCGGATCAGCACGCCGGCCACGCCCACGGAGAACAGGAGGAAGGAGATGAAGAGGACGGTGTTCATGGAGGCCATGGCTTACACCCTTTCCTTCTTGGCCAGCGTGACCGCGCCCACCAGGGCCACGAGGAGGATCACGGAGAGGATCTCGAAGGGCAGGAGGTAGCCCGCGAACATCCCGCGGCTCACGGCCTGGGAGTTCTGGGTGGCGACGTCCAGGCCCTGGGCGAGCCCGGCGTCGAGGGTCAGCGCGACGGTGGCGCTGGGCCCGAAGACCGTCTTCCAGAAGACCGTGATGAAGGCGACGGCGCCCACGGTCACGGCCGCCACCGCCCACGCGGTCTGGCGCTGGAAGAGCCCCGACTCCTTGTACTTGGTCAGCTCGACGAGCATGACCACGAAGAGGAACAGGACCACGATGCCCCCGGCGTAGACCAGGAGCTGGGCGACGGCGAGGAATTCAGCGGACAAGCAGAGGTAGCAGGCGGCCACGGAGAGCATGGAGAAGAGGAAGCCCACCACGCTGTGGACCGCGTTCTTGGAGAAGACGAGCGACACCGCCCCGGCCACGGCCAGGAGGCCGAAGACCAGGAAGAGGTGGCTGCCGATGGAGGTCATCAGGTGTTCCATGGCTCAGTCCTCGTCCGAGTAGGAGAACTTGGCGACCGGGGTCACCTCGAACATGTTGTGCTCCTTGCCCAGCATGCCGATGGAGAAGTCCTCGCGGTTGTAGGCCGCCAGTTCGAACTGGTGGTTCAGGATGATGGAGTCGAAGCCGCAGCTCTCCACGCAGAACTCGCAGAAGATGCAGCGCTCCATCTCGAAGTCGTAGCGGGTGGGGAGCTTGGTCTTGCGCCCCTCCTTCTTGCCGCTCTCGATGGTGATGACCTGGGTCGGGCAGATCTTCTCGCAGGCCAGGCAGCACACGCACTTGATCTCGCCCTGCTCGTCCTTGAGCATGGTGAGCCGGCCGCGGAACCGGGGCTGCAGCTTCACCGGCACCTCGGGGTATTCCTCCGTGCCGTGGGGACGCTTCTTGGCGCGGTTCGCGGTCAGGAACACCTTGAAGAAGTACTTCCCGGTGACCTTGAGGCCCTTGGCGATGTCGATGGGGATGAGGGTCTTGAGGATCTTTTTCATCGGCTTTCCTCCCCTAGGACACGAACCGGACGGCGCCCGCCAGGACGACGAGCACGAGGGTCAGGGGGATGAGGTACTTCCAGGCGACGGACATGATCTGGTCGTACCTGTAGCGGGGGATCGTCGCCCGGACCCAGATGAACACCCAGAGAAGGAAGATGATCTTCAGGACGTACCAGAGGGCGTTGGGGGCGCCGATGACCGGCAGCTTGGCGGCGAACTGGTGGAGGCCGAAGGGCAGCAGGTAGGGGCCGCCCAGGAAGAAGGCCCCGGCCAGGCAGGACACGACCACCATGTTGATGTACTCGGCCAGGTAGAAGAACCCGAACCGCATGCCGGAGTACTCGGTGTGGAACCCGGCCACGAGCTCGTTCTCGGCCTCGGGCATGTCGAAGGGCACGCGGTTGGTCTCGGCGAAGCCGCAGGTGAGGTAGACCAGGAACCCGACGGCCATCAGGGGGATGGCCAGGGGGGAGCTCTCCACCGCGAGGACGCGGGTGAGCGTGCCGAAGTTGAGGGTGCCGGCCAGGACCACCGGGGCCAGCAGGCTCAGGGTGAGGGGCACTTCGTAGCTGACGATCTGGGCGCCGCTGCGGAGGCCGCCCAGGAGCGGGTACTTGGAGTTGGACGCCCAGGCGCCGAGCACGATCCCGTAGACGCCCACGGAGGCGATGCCCAGGATGAAGAGCAGGCCCACGTTCATGTCGGTCATGGCCCCGTTGAAAGGCAGGCCGCCCACGATGGGGAACCACTTCGGCATGATGAAGAGCGCGCCGGGGGCGAAGCTGATCGCGCCGAAGACGACCACGGCGGCGATCATGGAAAGGCAGGGGGCGGCCAGGAAGATGGCGCGGTCGGCCTTGGAGGGGACCACGTCCTCCTTGAGGAACATCTTGGCGATGTCGCCGACGAGCATCGGCAGGCCCCGCCAGTAGGAGAGGATGGGCACCTTGCCGGCGCGCCACATCCACTTGTTGAGGAAGCCGGTGAGGCCGACCCGGTGGCCCGCGATGCGGGTGGCGCCGAGGCGGTCCTGGGCGTGCCCGATCACCTTGCGCTCCGCGTAGATGGTCATGGGGACCACCACGAAGATGAAGATGACCGCGGCGACGGCCTGGAGGATGGCCATGACGCAGGTCTGGAGGAGGGTCATCTGGACGGGTGCGTTCATCGGTCGATCTCTCCCAGGACCACGTCGAGGGTCCCGATGGTGGCGATGACGTCGGCGACCAGGCTGCCCTCGATCATCTTGGGCAGGGCCTGGAGGTTGACGAATCCGGGGGCCCGCACGTGGAAGCGGTAGGGGTTGAGGCCCCCCTTCTCGCCCACCAGGTAGTAGCCCAGCTCGCCCTTGGGAGCCTCGGTCGGATGGTAGACCTCGTTGACCTCGGCCCGGAGGACCTTGGGCAGCTTGGCCATGACGGGGCCCTCGGGCATGCCGTCGATGCACTGCTGGATGATCCGGGCGCTCTGGCGCATCTCCTCAAGACGGACGAGATATCGCGCGTAGGTGTCCGCCTCGGGCCGGGTGGGGATGGAGAAGTCCATCTCCGAGTAGGCCGCGTAGGGGTGCGCCTTCCGGATGTCGTACTCGACGCCGGCCGCGCGGAGCACGGGACCGGTGACGCCCATGGCGATGGCGTCCTCGGCCTTGAGGATGCCGACGCCGATGGTCCGCTTCTTCCAGATGCGGTTCTCGGTGAGCATGGTCTCGTACTCGTTCATGGCGTCCGGGAAGATCGCCAGGAAGTCGCGGACCATCTTCTCGAAGCCCGGAGGCATGTCCTCCCGGAGGCCGCCGATGCGGAAGGCCGTCGTCGTCAGGCGCGAACCGCAGAAGGCCTCGTTGATGTCGAGGATCCGCTCACGCTCGCGGAAGGTGTAGAGGAAGACCGTCATGGCGCCGATGTCGAGCCCGTGGGTGGCCAGCCAGATCAGGTGGGAGGCCAGGCGGTTGAACTCGTTGAGCATCGTCCGGACGTAGCGCGCCTTGCGGGGCACCGTGATGCCGAAGAGCTTCTCGACGGCCTCGGCCCAGCCCAGGTTGTTGGCCACGGCGGAGCAGTAGTCCATGCGGTCCGTCCACACCTGGCCCTGGAAGAAGGTCTTGTTCTCGCAGATCTTCTCCACGCCGCGGTGCAGGTAGCCGATGCAGGGCCGGCAGGAGGTGATGACCTCGCCGTCCAGCTTCAGCTTGAGTCGCAGCACCCCGTGGGTGGAGGGGTGCTGCGGCCCCATGTTTATTTCCATCTCCTCGTTCTTGAACACAAGGAACTCCTATTCGGCTTTGGGGGGATGGAGGTTGATGCCCATGTTGCCGGCCTTCTCCATCGCGATGCGCATGAGCACGCCGCTCCGGTCCTCGCGGAAGTCGATGTCCCGCATGCCCAGGCCGGGCACGGGGTACTCCTTCCGGAGCGGATGCCCCTCCCAGTCCTCGGGGCAGAGGATCCGCGTCATGTCCGGGTGCTCCTGGAAGCGGATGCCCAGCATGTCGAAGATCTCCCGCTCCAGCCAGTTCGCGCCCGGATAGACCGGCACCGCGCTCATCGGCTCGAACCCTTCCGGGATGAGGATGCGCAGGCGGAGGCGCTTGGCCCGGCGGAGGCTGGTCAGGTGGTAGACCACCGAGAAGGCCCAGCCCTGGGCCGCCGGATAGTGGGTGGCGGTCTCGTCGGCCAGCATCTCGTAGCGGAGGGCCGGGTCGGCCTTCACGACTTCCAGGGCCTCCCGGATCGCGTCCGGAGCCACCTGGCAGGTGAGCTCGCACCCCTGCTGGAAGACCTCCTGCACCTTGTCGCCCAGCAGCTCCTTCAGCCGGAGGAGGTCGGGATCGGTGGCCTCCTGGGGGGCGGGGTACTTCAGGTCGTTGGCGTCGGCCTTGGGCGCGGGGCGAACGGGCGCCTTGGGGGCGTCCTTGCCCTCGGCCTCGGCCTTGGCCTTGGCGGTCTCGTAGTCGGCCAGGGCTTTCTGCCACTTGGCCTCCTCGGCGGCGGCCGCGGCGGCCTGCTCCTCCAGGTAGGTCCGGAGGCTGGGCAGGGGCACGGTCTTCGGCATCACCACCTGCCGGTTCGGCGCGGCCTTGAGGTCGTAGACGTAGGGACCGGCGGCCTCGGGGGCGGCGGGGGCCTCGGCGGCCACCGGCGCGGGCGCAGGGGCCGGAGCGGGCGTCGGAACGGGCGCAGCGGCGACAGGCGCAGGGGCCGGCGCGGGCGCAGCGGCGACGGGCGCAGGGGCCGGCGCGGGCGCAGCGGCGACGGGCGCAGGGGCCGGCGCGGGCGTCGGCTCAGGGGCCGGAGCGGGCGCGGCGGCGACGGGCGCGGGCGGCTCAGCGACGGGCGCGGGGGCCTCGGCGGCCACCTGCTCGAACTTGATGACATTGACGGGGCATCCGCCGGCGGCGGCGACGATGCCCGCTTCCAGGCTCGTGCGCACATCCACCTTGAGGGCGGCCTTCTCGACCCGGTTCTCGGTCACCTTGCCGTCCTCGCGGACGGCCGCGTTGATCACGCAGGTGTCGTCGGTGACCTTGAACACGTCCGCGCACTCCGCCTCGCAGGCGTTGCAGACGATGCAACCTTCTTCGATCCAGACCTTGATGATCGCCATGGCTAGCCCACCGCCTCGAAGATTTCCTTGTAGCGGTCAGCCATGCTGCTCGCCATGATCTTGTCCTGCAGCTTCATGAACCCGTAGAGCAGTCCCTCGGGACGGGGCGGGCACCCGGGGATGTACACGTCCACGGGCACGACCTTGTCCACGCCCTGGATGGTGTGATAGCTGTCGAAGGGCCCGCCCGCGGTGGCGCAGGACCCCATGGCGATCACCCACTTGGGCTCGGGCATCTGGTCGTAGAGCTGCTTGATGATGGGGGCCATCTTGTAGGTGACCGTGCCGGCCACGATCATGAGGTCCGCCTGGCGGGGGCTGGCCCGGAAGATGCCGCACCCGAACCGGTCGAAGTCGAAGCGGGCCGCGCCGGCGGCCATCATCTCGATGGCGCAGCAGGCCAGGCCGAAGGTCATGGGCCACACGCTGGTGGCCCGGGACCAGTTGATGACCTTCTCAACCTTGGTGGTGATGAGGATGTTCTCCAGGGCCGAGGGCTGATTCATTCCCATGTGAGGGCTCCTTTGGACCAGATGTAGCCGTAGCCGAACAGGAGGAGGAACAGGAAGATGCCCATCTCGACCAGGCCGAAGATGGCGAGTTCCTTCATCTGGATGGCCCAGGGCATGAGGAAGACCGTCTCCACGTCGAAGACGAGGAACATCACGGCCACCAGGTAGTAGCGCACCGAGAACTTCTCGCGCGCCTCCGTCGTCACGCGGAGGCCGCACTCATACGTCGAGTACTTGGTCGCGTTCGGCACGTGGGGCCTGACCAGTCTGGATATGGACAGGATCACGATCGGCAGGGCGACGGCGACCAGTATGAGCAACAAGACTGGAACATAACTGCGCATGGATCCTCCCGGAGGGGACGGGGTTGGATAACCCATTGTGGTCTGCGCCTTCAAAGGCGGTCAACGAGGGATCCCTCGGGCTTTTGGCCGATAAGACCTTTTGAACCACTGAGGAAACCGCCACACTATATATCTATGGTATCCCCAACCGACCCCCAAGCCGACCCTGGATTTTCGCTCTCCGCGTCCGAAATCAAATCCGCCCTCGCGGCCGAGGAATTATCCAAGACCGATTCACGCCCGGCGCCCCTCTACCCCACCCTCGACCTGACCCGGGAGGTGGTGGACTTCGCCCTCTTCCAGGCGATCCCCCTCGATCTGATGCTCAAGCACCGGTTCGTGCCCGTACATGAGCGGGACGGTCACCTTTGGCTGGCCATGGCCGATCCCCTGGACGTCGTCGCCCAGGACGTGCTCCGGATGCACCTCAAGCGCCCCCTCCGGTTCGCCGCAGCCCCCTATGCCCAGATCCAGGTGGTCCTCAAGAAGTCGGAGAGTGGGCAGAAAGTGCTCGAGGAGGCCGGGGAGGCCCTGCGGGTCCAGGTGCTCCGGGAGGAGGACATCGACGAGGACGTCCTGGACCTGGAGAACCTCACGGACAAGGATGAAGCACCCATCATCCGCCTCGTGGACACCACCATCTTCAACGCCCTCCAGCGCCGGGCCTCCGACATCCACCTGGAGACCACGTCCACGGGCTTCCAGATCAAGTACCGCATCGACGGGAGCCTCTACGCCGCCGCCGAGCCCATCGACCGGCGCTTCGCCTCCCCCATCATCAGCCGCATCAAGGTCATGTCCGAGCTGGACATCGCCGAGAAGCGGAAGCCCCAGGACGGCCGGTTCAAGCTCAAGGTGCGGGGCCGGGCCATCGACTTCCGCGTCAGCATCATGCCCACCATCCACGGGGAGGACTCGGTCATCCGCATCCTGGACAAGGAGAACCTGTCGGAGGAGTTCCGCAGCCTCTCCCTGGACATCCTGGGGTTCAGCGAACGGGAGCTGACCCGCCTGCGCCGTTTCGCCCGGGAGCCCTACGGCATGTTCCTGGTCACCGGCCCCACCGGCAGCGGCAAGACCACCACCCTCTACGCAGTGCTCAGCGAGATCAAGAGCCCCGAGGACAAGCTCATCACCATCGAGGACCCCGTCGAATACCAGCTCGAGGGCGTCACCCAGATCCCCGTGAACGAGAAGAAGGGCCTCACCTTCGCCGTGGGCCTCCGGTCCATCCTCCGGCACGATCCCGACAAGATCCTCGTGGGCGAGATCCGCGACCCGGAGACCGCCCAGATCGCCATCCAGTCCGCCCTCACGGGCCACCTGGTCTTCACCACGGTGCACGCCAACCACACCCTGGACGTCCTGAGCCGCTTCCAGCACATGGGCGTCGAGGTCTACAACTTCGTCTCGGCCCTGAACTGCATCCTGGCCCAGCGCCTGGTCCGGACCCTCTGCCCCAAGTGCAAGCGGCAGGTCGCCGCCCCCGGCGCCGCCGAGCTCCAGGAGAACGGCCTCACCCCCGAATGGGCCCGGGACGCCACCTTCTACGAGAAGGTCGGCTGCGTGGACTGCAACGGCACCGGGTTCCGGGGCCGGCAGGCCATCATCGAGTTCATGGGCCTCAACGACGACCTCCGGGAGCTCATCACCCGACGGGCGAGCGTCCGCGAGATCAAGGCCGCCGCCCGTTCCTTCGGCATGCAGAGCCTCCGGGAGAGCGCCGTGGAGAAGGTCCGCCTGGGCCTGACCACCTTCGCCGAGATCAACAAGGTGACCTTCCGGGAGAGCGAGTAGGCGCCCCGGACCCTCCCCTTTCATACGAGCCATTCCGTTCCTTCCGTCCCCGGAAGGGCGCAGACTCGCGCCACCCCGCGCGACGTCCGCGCCCCACTCCCGGAAGGTCCCATGCTCCGATGGCTCGCCCCATTCCTCCTCGCCACCCTCCTTCCCGCCCAGGCCCTGGCCTGGGGCAGCCTCGGCCACCGCATCGTGGCCGTGGCGGCCGCCCATGACCTCCCCCCCGGCCCCGCGGCGTGGTTCAACGGGGCCGAGGCGGACCTGACCGCCCACGCCATGGACCCCGACCACTGGAAGGGCCGGGATCACCTGGAGGGCCCCCGCCACTACCTGGACTGCGAGCTCTACGGCGGCCCCGCCTCGGTCCCCCGCGATCCCGCGGTGGCCCGGGCCCGGCTCGGCCCCGAGGCCTTCCTCCTGGCCGGGCAGGTGCCCTGGGTCGTCCTGGAGCGCGTGGACCGGCTCGCCCAGGCCTTCCGCGCCGGGGACGCCGGCGCGGTGCGGGTCGAGGCGGCCCGCCTCTCCCATTACGTGGGGGACCTGAGCGTGCCCCTCCACACCACCACGAACCACAACGGCGAGCTCTCGGGGCAGCACGGGATCCACCACCGCTGGGAATCGGGTCTGGTGGAGGACCTGGTGCGCAAGGGGGGCTGGCGCCCGCCGGTCCGGGCCATCCGGCGGCTGGACGATGTCCCCGGCGCCCCCTGGGCCTGGCTCGCCGACAGCCACGCCCTGGTTCCCGGCGTCCTCGCCGCCGACCTGGAGGCCGCGGGCCGGCCCGAGCCGGCCCCCACCTGGCGGAGCCACGCCTACTGGCAGGTCTTCCTGGATCTCCAGGGCCGCCAGGTGGAACGCCAGCTCGACGTCGCCGCCGTCCGCACCGCCCAGTTGATCCTCGAGGCCTGGCACCGGGCCGGTGAGCCCCCCGCCCCCGCTTCCCGCTGACGGGACGCTCTGCCATGGTGGAAGGAGGGCCCGGTGGCCCCGGGAACCGTCCATGCGCCTGCTGCCCGCCCTCCTCGCCCTGGCCCTCCTCCCCGCCCCGCCCCTCGCGGCCTGGGGCCGGAAGGGCCACCGCATCGTCGCCGCCCTGGCCCTCCAGGACCTGCCGGCTGGCCCTCGCGCCTGGTTCGAGGGCCAGGAAGCCTTCGTCGAAGCCCACAGCAGCGACCCCGACACCTGGAAGCACGATCCCCTGGAGGGGCCCCGGCACTTCCTGGAGATGGAGCGCTACGGGGACCACGTCCCCACCCTCGTCTCCGAAGCCCGGACCCAGCTGGGCCCCGCCGTCTTCCAGCGGGCCGGGCAGCTGCCCTGGGTGATCCAGGACCGGGTCAAGGACCTGGCCCAGGCCTTCCTCAAGGGGGACCGGACCCAGGTGGCCTTCCTCGCCTCGGTCCTGAGCCACTACGTGGGCGACCTCCACGTGCCCCTGCACACCGCCGAGAACTACGACGGCCAGCGCACCCGGCAGCGGGGGGTCCACAGCCGCTGGGAGACGGGCCTCGTCGACCGCCTCGCCGGGCCCGCCCCCGAGGTCCGCCCCGCCGAGCTGACCCGGAACCTGTACCAGGCCTGCTGGACCTGGCTCGAGGAGAGCCACGCCCTGGTGGACGGGGTCCTCCGGGACGACCGCCTCGCCGATCCCGGCGCCACCGGCAAGGCCGCCAAGCCCGAAACCTACTGGCTGGTCTTCGCCAAGACCCAGGGCCCCGTCGTCCGGGAGCAGCTCAGCCGAGCTGGCCAGCGAACGGCGCAACTCATCCTCCTGGCCTGGACCCTGGCCAAGTCCCCCGCGGCCCCGGCCGTGGAGGGCCCGGTCGCTCAAGCCGAACCGAAGCGCCCGGACTGAAGGGCCCCGGGCGGCCCCGACAGAACGGCGCCCCGCAGGGCGCCGTTCTGCCGTCAGGAGCTGGACGCGATCAGCCCTTCACCCACCTCAGCACCGGCTTGCGGGCGGCGGTGGTCTCGTCCAGGCGCCGCATGGGGGCGCGGACGGGGGCCTGGTGGAGGGCCTCCGGGTTCTCGGCGGCCTCCCGGGCGATGTCCTTCATGGCGTCGATGAAGGCGTCGAGCTCGTCCTTGCCCTCGCTCTCGGTGGGCTCGATCATCAGCGCGCCGTGGACGATGGCGGGGAAGTAGATCGTCGGCGGATGGAAGCCGCGGTCGATGAGCCCCTTGGCCACGTCCAGGGTGTGGATGTCGTGCTGGGCGAGGTCGTGGTCGTCGAAGATCACCTCGTGCAAGGTGGGGGTCTGGTACTCCAGGTGGTAGGTCCCCTCCAGCTGCTTGCGGATGTAGTTGGCGTTCACGATGGCGCGCAGGGTGGCCTCGCGGAGGCCGTCCCCGCCGTGGCTCAGGCAGTAGGTCAGGGCCCGGACCAGGATGCCGAAGTTGCCGAAGAAGGTGTGCACCTTGCCCATGCTGCTGGGACGGTCCCAGTCCAGGCGGTAGGTGTGCCGGGCCACCTGGCCTTCGCCGACCCGCTGCGTCTCCCGGACCACGACGGGCCGGGGGAGGAAGGGCTCGAGGGCCTTGGTGCAGGCCACGGGGCCCGATCCGGGGCCGCCGCCCCCGTGGGGGGTGCTGAAGGTCTTGTGGAGGTTGAGGTGCATGACGTCGACGCCGAAATCGCCGGGCCGGGCCACGCCCACCAGGGCGTTCATGTTGGCGCCGTCCATGTAGACGAGGCCGCCGACGCCGTGGATCACCTCGGCGATGTCCTTGATGCGGTATTCGAAGACGCCCAGGGTGTTGGGGTTGGTGATCATGAGCCCGGCGATCTCGTCGCCCAGCTCCCGGGCCAGGGTCAGGAGGCCCTTCCGGACCTTGCCGGCGGCGTCGGTGACGTCCTCGAAGCTGACGGTCCCGTCGGCCTGGCTCGCGATCTCCAGCACCTCGTAGCCCGCCATGGCGGCCGTCGCGGGGTTGGTGCCGTGGGCGCTGTCGGGGATCAGGATGACCCGGCGCTTGCTGCCGTGGGCCACGTGGTAGGCGCGGATGAGCATGACGCCGGTGAGCTCGCCGGCGGCGCCGGCGCTGGGCTGCAGCGTGACGGCATCCAGGCCCGTGATCTCCTTCAGCCACTCCTGGAGGGTGTGGATGAGGGCCAGGTTGCCCTGGACGTGCTCCGCGGGGGCCATCGGATGGGAGTCCGTGAAGCCCGGCAGGCCGGAGGTCTTCTCGTTGAGCCTGGGGTTGTGCTTCATGGTGCAGGAGCCCAGGGGGTAGAGCCCGTCGTCGACGCCGTAGTTCCACTTGGAAAGGCGGGTGAAGTGGCGGATGACATCGACCTCGGAGACGCTGGGCATGGCGTCGAAGCCCTTGCGGCGCAGCTTCTCGGGGCGGGTGTCCTTGGCCTCGGGCACGTCGAGGCGGGGCAGGTCCATGCCGACCTTGCCGGGCACGGAACGCTCGAAGATGAGGGATTCGCGGTTTCGGGGAGTCATGGCAGTCCTTATCCGACCACGCTGGGCACGCGGGCCAGCACTTCCACGAGGTGCTCGATCTGCTCGCGGGTGTTGAGTTCGGTGGCGCACCACAGGATGTGGTTCTTCAGGGAGGGGGCGTAGGGCGTGAGGTCGAGGCCGGGGAGGATGCCCTCCTTCGCGCAGGACGCCAGCAGCGCCTTCATGTCGCCCTTGTATTCGGTGACGAACTCGTTGAAGAAGGGGGCGCCGAAGGGCGCGGCGAAGTCCGGCAGCTCCAGGAGGCGCGCCCGCAGGAACTGGGCCTTCGCGGCGTTCCGGGCGGCGAGGCCCGCCAGGCCCTCGGGGCCCGCCAGCTGCAGGTAGATGTTGGCGCGCAGGGCCACGAGGCCCTGGTTGGAGCAGATGTTGGACGTGGCCTTGTCGCGGCGGATGTGCTGCTCGCGGGCCGTCAGGGTCAGCACGTAGCCCGTGGTCCCGTCCAGGTCCCTGGTCTGGCCGACCACGCGGCCCGGGATCTCGCGCTTGTGGGCGTCCTTGACCGTGAGGAAGCCGAGGAAGGGCCCGCCGAAGCTGGGCCGGTTCCCGAAGGACATCGCCTCGCCGCAGGCCATGTCGGCCCCGGCGCGGCCGGGGGCCTCGAACCAGCCGAGGCTCAGGGCCTCCTGGGTGACGGAGACCACGAAGGCCCCGCAGGTCTTGGCGGCCTCGGAGATGGCCGGCAGGTCCTCCACGCAGCCGAGGAAGTTGGGGTAGCCCACCAGCACCGCGGCCACGTCGCCGTCCAGCTTGGCCCGGAGGTCGTCCATGTCGGTGACGCCGTCCTTGAGGTCGACGACCACGAGCTTGAGGCCCTCGTGGGGGGTGATGTTCGTGCAGAGCACTTCCAGGTAGTGGGGGTGGAGCCCCTGGCTCACGAGGATGGTGTTCCGCTTCTTCTGGAGGCGCACGGCCATGAGCGCGGCCTCGACGCAGGCGGTGCCGCCGTCGTAGAGGCTGGCGTTGCCCACTTCCAGGCCCGTGAGATCGCACATCAGCGTCTGGTACTCGAAGATGTGCTGCAGGGTGCCCTGGCTGATCTCGGGCTGGTAGGGCGTGTAGGCGGTGAACCACTCCTGGCGGCTGATCATCTGGTCCACCGCCGCGGGCACGAAGTGATCGTAGGCGCCGGCGCCCAGGAACCGGGCCTTGAAGGGGGTGTTGAGGTCCGCCAGGCCCTGCACCTGGGCCAGGACCTCCTGTTCGGACAGGCAGGCGGGAAGGTTCAGGTCCCGGTGCAGACGGAGGGATTCGGGAATCCCCGACAGGAGGTCTTCCGCGCGCTGGACGCCGATGGCGTCGAGCAGGGCGCGATCCTCCGAAGGGGCCGTTGGCAGGTAGCGCATAGGGCAGCCTCGAAAAAGGGTGGAAGCGGCGAACAGGCCTTCTCGGGAAAGGGTAACACCCCGCACGGGCCGTCCAGGCGTGCCAAGGCGCCGACCCCGGCGGGGTGTGACGGTTTGCACCCACAGTTGGATGAATGGGGTTTCTCCTTCAGAATCATGGGGTTCGGAGGTTCCATGCGCCTGCTGCCCGCCCTTGTCCTCGGCATCCCCCTGGCCGCCCAGGCCCTCCACCCCGCCCAGGAGCGGGCCGAGCGCTTCCTCCAGCTGGTCAATTCCGGCTACCAAGCCCTCACCTACGTCCAGCAGGAGGCCGCCTGGGCCGCCAGCACCGATGTGACCCCGGCCCACGACGCCGCCGCCGAGACGGCCGGCAAAGCGCTGGCCGCCTTCACCGGGAACCCGGCCCTGATCCGGGAGGCCAAGGAGCTCCTGGCCCACAAGCGCGAGCTCAAGGAGACCACCTGGCGCCAGCTGGAATGGGTGCTCCTGAACGCGGCGGAGGGCCCCATGACCCAGCCCGCCCTGACCCGGGACCGCATCGCGGCGGAGACCCTGCAGGCCAGCCTCCTGAACGGCTTCACCTGGAAGATGGATGGCAAGCCCCTCACCGCCAACGACATCGACGGCATCCTGGGCGCCAGCGCCAACCTGGCCGAACGCCAGAAGGTCTGGGAGGCCTCCAAGGAGAACGGGGCCATCCTCCGGGCCAACCTGCTCAAGCTGCGGGACCTGCGGAACGGGTGCGCCCGGGAGCTGGGCTACCCGGACTACTTCTCCCTGCAGACCGCCAAGCACGGCATGACCCGCCAGGAGATGGTGGACCTCCACCGGGCCTTCCTGAAGGAGCTGCGCCCCCTCTACCTGCAGCTCCACACCTGGGTGAAGTACGAGATGGCCCGGAAGTTCGGGCAGCCCGTGCCGAAGACCATCCCCGCCCACTGGATCAACAACCGCTGGAGCCAGAACTGGACCGGCTTCGTCGACGGCGTGGACTTCGACCCCTTCTTCAAGGGCTGGACCCCGGAGCGGATCGTCCAGACCGCGGAGGCCTTCTACACCGGCCTGGGCTTCCCCAAGCTCCCGGCCACCTTCTGGGCCAAGTCCGACCTCTACCCCGTCCCCAAGGGCTCCGACCGCAAGAAGAACAGCCACGCCTCCTGCTGGCACCTGGACCTGGGCACCGACGTGCGCAGCCTCATGAGCGTCGAGCCCAACATGGAGTGGTTCAGCACCACCCACCACGAGCTCGGCCACGGCTACTACTTCATCAGCTACACCCAGCCCGGCGTCCCCCCCCTCCTCCGCACCAGCGCCAACCCCTCCTTCCATGAGGGCATCGGCGAGCTGGTGGCCCTCGCCACCCGCCAGATCCCCTACCTCAAGAGCACCGGCGTCCTCCCCCAGGACTACAAGGCGGACGAGATGAAGATCCTCCTCAACGACGCCCTGGAGGTGGCCATCCCCTTCATGTTCTGGTCCTCGGGCGTCATGACCGAGTGGGAGGCCGAATTCTACGGCGGCGGCATGCCCGCAGACCAGCTCAACGCCCGCTGGTGGGCCCTGGTGAAGGAAAAGCAGGGGGTGGAGCCCCCCTCCCCCCGGGGCGAGCAGTGGTGCGACGCCGCCACGAAGACCCACATCGACGACACCCCGGCCTACTACTACAACTACGCCATGGCCACGGTCTTCAAGTTCCAGATGCACGACTACATCTGCCGCCGCATCCTCCACCAGGACGTCCACGCCGCCAACTACGCCAACCGCAAGGATGTGGGCGCGTTCCTCAAGGCCTTCATGGAGAAGGGCGCCACCGTGGACTGGCGCAGGCTCCTGAAGGAGACCACGGGCGAGGACCTGTCGACCCGGGCCATGGCCGAGTACTTCAAGCCCCTCACCGCCTGGCTGGAAGCCCAGAACAAGGGCCGGCAGATCGGCTGGGACTAGGCCTGGCGGTCTGCCCTAGGCGTAGAGGTCCAGCCCCCGGCCCCGGACGGACTGACCCGTCGGCTCCGCGTACGGGCCGGCGGCCGAGGTCCCTGGGCGGGACGCGGCGGCGCCCGCGTCCTGGGGGGCGCCCCCCGCCTTCGTTCCCTGGGCCTTGTCCCCGCCGCCCATCGCCTGGGTGGCGGCTTCTGCAGCCGCCTGGGCGGCCATGCTAGCAGCCTGGGCAGCGACCGCCCGGTCCTGCCCGGAGGGATCGGCGGGCGCCAGGGCCGCGGCCTCGATGCGCAGGGCCTTCGTGACGGTCGCGGCCGGGTTCCCCTTCACCGGGCTGGTGTCGATGGAAACCTCGCCCCCCACCGCGTAGCTCTGGCCGTCCGGCCCCCGCTGGTAGGCGTAGCTGGCCCCGCCGGTGACGATGCCGGCCCCGGCGGCCATGTGGGCCTGCTCGTGGGCCTTGACCTCCGTGTCCCGGGCCTTGAGCTGGGCCACCTGGGCCTTGGCCTCGGGGGACAGCTCCACCGTGTCCCCGGTGGCCGGAGCGCGCCCCTGCCCCGCCCCGGCGCCCGTCCCAGCCTGGGCGCCCGTCCCGGCCTGGGTGCCCGTCCCCGCCTGGGCGCCCGGACCCGCAGGGGTGGACCCCGCGAGGGCGGCCCCCGCGAGGGCGGCCCCCGCGAGGGCGGACCCCGCCTGGCGGGTGGGATCCACCACGCCGGTCAGGGGGGAGAGGGCATTCACGGCGTCGGCCATGGCAATTCATTATCGGCCGGATCCGCCTGGTCGATGAGCCCTTTCGGGGCCCGCACGTTCCACGTGGAACAGCGGCCCGGCCCGCTTTGGGTTACCCTGGAGGCATGCGGTGTCCCTTCTGCGGCCATAATGAGGACAAAGTGGTGGATTCGCGCGAATCCCGGGAGGGGGACGCCATCCGTCGCCGGCGCGAATGCCTCGCCTGCGGGCGGCGTTTCACCAGCTATGAGCGCCTGGAGGAGTTGCCCATCCTCATCGTGAAGAAGGACGGGCGCCGCGAGGCCTTCGACCCCGCCAAGCTCATGCGGGGCCTCACCGCCGCCTGCCAGAAGCGCCCGGTGCCCCTGGCCCGCCTGGAGGAGGTCGCCGGGGACATCCAGGCCCGCCTCATGGAACTGCCCGACCGGGAAATCCCCAGCCGCCAGCTGGGGGAACTGGTGATGGACGCCCTCAAGGGGCTGGATTCCGTCGCCTACGTGCGCTTCGCGAGCGTCTACCGCGAATTCAAGGACCTGCCCGACTTCGTGAGGGCCCTGGAGGGCCTCATGGGCAGCGCCGGCGCCCAGCCGGCGCCTCCGCCGCCCCCGGCCCCCCGGACCCCGAAGACGGCCCCGCCCGCGGCCCCCGCCCCGCCCCCCCTCGTGAAGCGGCAGCCCGCCCCCCCCAAGACCACCGAAGGCCCCTCCTTCGCGACGCCCCTCTTCGAGGGGGTGGAGCCCGAGGACCCCGGGGTTCCCAGGCGTCGCAAATCCCGTTGATCCAACGTCATCGGCTAGACTGTGCAGCAGAGGTATTCCGTGGCTGAAGAAATCCAGGCCCCCCAGGTCATCGACGAATCCCCGAAGATCCCCGACGTCCTTCCCGTGCTCCCCCTCCGGGACGTGGTGGTCTACCCCTACGTGATCCTCCCCCTCTCCGTGAGCCGGGAGAAATCGCTCAAGGCCGTGGACACCGCCCTGGTCGAGAACCGCATGATCCTGCTCCTGAGCCAGCGGCAGGTGGAGATGGACGATCCGGGTCCCGAGGACCTCTACAAGGTCGGCACCGCCGCCCTCATCATGCGCGTCCTGAAGCTGCCCGACGGCCGCGTCCGGGCCCTGGTGCAGGGCCTGCAGCGGGTGCGGGTGGAGTACTTCACCGAGACGGCCACCCAGTTCAAGGCCAAGGTGGAGATCATGGCCGAGGCCGAGGTCGTGGAGCGGAACATCGAGATCGACGCCCTCATGCGGTCCGTGAAGCAGACCCTGGAAAAGGCCGTCGCCCTCGGCAAGAACCTCCCCCAGGAGGTCCTGGTCATCGCGGCCAACCTGGACAGCCCCGCCCGGCTGGCCGACATGGTGGCTTCCAACCTGGATCTCAAGCCGCCCCAGATGCAGGAAGTGCTGGAGATCGCCAACCCCGTCCAGCGCCTCAAGCGGGTCAACGAGCTCCTCATGCGGGAGATCGACCTGCTGGAGGTCCAGCAGAAGATCACCATGGAAGCCCGCGGCGAGATGGACAAGAGCCAGCGGGAGTACTACCTCCGCCAGCAGCTCAAGGCCATCCAGCAGGAGCTGGGCGAGGGTTCGGAACTGGCCGAGGAGATCCAGGCCTTCCGCGACAAGATCGCCAAGATGAAGGTGCCCGAGGAGCCCCTCACCGAGATCGACCGCAACCTCAAGAAGCTCGAGCGGATGCACCCCGATTCCAGCGAGACCGCGGTCACCCGCACCTACCTGGAGTGGATGACGGAGATGCCCTGGGGCACCCGGACCGAGGACAACCTGGACCTCAAGGAGGCCAAGCGCGTGCTCGACGAGGACCACTTCGGCCTCGACAAGATCAAGGACCGGCTCGTGGAGTACCTCGCCGTCCGCAAGCTGAACCCCGAGCACAAGGGGACCATCCTCTGCTTCGTGGGCCCTCCGGGGACGGGCAAGACCTCCCTGGGCCGCAGCGTCGCGCGGGCCCTGGGCCGGAAGTTCAGCCGCATCTCCCTGGGCGGCGTGCACGACGAGAGCGAGATCCGGGGCCACCGCCGCACCTACGTGGGCGCCATGCCGGGCCGCATCATCCAGGCCCTGCACCAGGTCAAGTCCATGAATCCGGTCATCATGCTGGACGAGGTGGACAAGATCGGCCGCGACATGCGCGGGGATCCCTCCGCCGCCCTCCTCGAGGTGCTGGATCCGGAGCAGAACCACACGTTCCGCGACCACTACATGAACGTGCCCATCGATCTGTCCGAGGTGCTCTTCCTCACCAACGCCAACGAGCTGGACCCCATCCAGCCCGCCTTCCGGGACCGCATGGAGATCATCCACCTCTCCAGCTACACCCTGGAGGAGAAGGTGGGGATCGCCGAGCGCCACCTCATCCCCCGCCAGCTCCAGAAGAACGGCATCACCGAGAAGCAGCTCTCCTTCACCCAGAAGGGCCTCCAGGCCATCGTCACGGGCTACACCCGGGAATCGGGGCTCCGCCAGCTGGAGCGGGAGATCGGCAGCGTCTGCCGCAAGGTGGCCCGCCGCGTGGCCGAGGGCGAGCAGGCCGGACGGATGGTCCTCAGTGAGAAGAACGTCCACGAGCTCCTGGGCCCCGTGAAGATCCTCCAGGACGAGCGCCTCAAGGCGCCCCGGGTCGGCGTCGTCACCGGCCTCGCCTGGACCTCCACCGGGGGCGACGTGCTCTTCGTCGAGGCCCTGAAGATGCCCGGCAAGGGCGGCCTGACCCTGACCGGCCAGCTGGGCGACGTCATGAAGGAGAGCGCCCAGGCGGCCCTCTCGTACATCCGCAGCCGGGGCGAAGCCTTTGAGATTGATGCGGAAGTATTCCAGAAAAACGACTTGCACATCCACTTCCCCGAAGGGGCCATCCCCAAGGACGGCCCCAGCGCGGGCCTGGCCATCGCCACCGTCCTCCTGTCGGTCCTCAAGGGCGTGCCCATCAAGAACACGTTCGCCATGACCGGGGAGATCGACCTGCGGGGCGAGGCCCTGGCCATCGGCGGCCTGAAGGAGAAGTCCCTGGCCGCCCTCCGCATGGGCGTCCGGGAGATCATCATCCCCTTCGCCAACCAGAAGGACCTGGAGGAGATCGCCCCCGAGGTGCGCAAGAAGCTCCGCTTCCACCCCGTCAAGCACGTGGAGGAGGTCTTCGAGATGGTCCTGGAGGGGTGGGTCCGGCCCGGGTCGGCCCGCAAGCCCCGCGCCAGGCGGACCCAGGCCTAGGCTGTTCCACGTGGAACGGACGCCCCCCGCGAGGTGAAGGTGAGTCTTTTCGGCAACCTGTTCAATAAGTTCAAGCAGGGCCTCCAGCGCACCCAGGAGCTCGTGCTGGCCCCCATGGGCCGGCTCCTGGGCCTCCGCCGCCTGGACGAGGCCCAGCTGGAGGAGCTGGAGGACCTGCTCCTCCAGGCCGACCTGGGCGTCCACGGGGTGCAGCGCCTCATGGATCGCCTCCGGTTCGAGATGAAGCGTTCCAGCGAGATCGACCCCAAGGCCCTGCTCAAGGACGAGCTCCTCAAGATCATCCACCAGGTCCCCGCCCGCCCCCTGGAGGCCTCCGGCACCCAGGTCTGCCTGCTGGTGGGCGTGAATGGCGTCGGCAAGACCACGACCCTCGGCAAGCTGGCGGCCCACCTCAAGGCCCGGGGCGAAGAGGTCCTCGTGGTGGCCGGCGACACCTTCCGGGCCGCCGCCATCGATCAGTTGGAGCTGTGGGGGGAGCGGGCCGGGGTGCCCGTCATCCGCAACCAGATGGGCGGCGATCCCGCGGCCATCGCCTTCGACGGCGCCACCTCCGCCAAGGCCAAGGGCACCCCCTGGGTCCTCATCGACACGGCCGGGCGCCTCCACACCAAGGACAACCTCATGCGGGAGCTGGACAAGATCCGCCGCTCCCTCCAGAAGGTCATCCCCGACGCCCCCCACCGGGTCCTCCTGGTGCTGGACGCCACCACGGGCCAGAACGGCCTCGTCCAGGCGGAAGCGTTCAAGCAGGCCGCTGGCGTCACCGACCTCATCCTCACCAAGCTGGACGGCAGCGCCAAGGGCGGCGTGGCCGTGGCCATCCTGGAGCGCATGAAGCTCCCCATCGCCTTCGTGGGCGTGGGAGAGCAGGTGGACGACCTGATCCCCTTCGATCCCGAGACCTTCGTGGACGGGCTGCTCGATGTCTGAGACGGACCGGCCCCTGGACAGCACGCTGGCCTGGGAGCTGGCCTGCGGGGGCCCCTACCCCACCCCCGAAGCCACCCAGGGTGACGAGCACTTCATGGCCCTGGCCCTGCGGGAGGCCATGCGCGGGGTGGGCCTCAGCAGCCCCAATCCACCGGTGGGCTGTGTGCTCGTCCTGGACGGCGAGGTCATCGGCCGGGGCGTCCACACCCGGGCCGGGGATCCCCACGGGGAGATCATGGCCCTCCGGGACGCCGACCTGCGCGACCAGGACCCCCGGGGCGCCACCGCCTACGTGACCCTGGAGCCCTGCTGCCACCACGGCCGCACCCCGCCCTGCACCGACGCCCTCATCCGGGCCGGCATCCGCCGGGTGGTGATCGGGGTCCAGGATCCCAATCCGCGGGTGGACGGCGGGGGCATGGCCATCCTCCGGTCCCACGGGGTGGAGGTCCAGGCGGGCGTGCTCGGCGAGGCCTGCGCCCGGTTCCACGCCCCCTTCTTCAAGGCCATCCGCACCGGCCTGCCCTGGGTCCTCCTGAAGCTGGCCCTGGGCGCCGACGGCGCCCTCGGACCCGAGGGCCAGACGACCCAGGTGACCGCGCCCGAGATCCAGGCCCTCGCCCACGCCCTGCGCCGGGCCACCGAAGCCCTCGTGGTCGGCCGCTGGACCGTCGAAGTGGACGATCCCCGGCTCACCGACCGCTGGCCGGGCCCGACCCTGCCCCACCGCTCCGCCCTCCGGGTCGTCCTGGACAGCCATGGGCGCCTGCCCAATACCCGGAAGGTCTGGCTCCCCGTCCCCGGCCAGCCCGTGCTCAGGGCCCTCGTGGAGGACCGCCCCCCCATCCGCGGCGTGGAGGACCTCCACCTGCCCCCGGGCCCCGGCGGCTGCAGCCTCCGCCACCTGCTCTTCGAACTGGCCGCGCGGGGCGTCGGCCGCGTCCTCTTCGAAGGGGGCGGCATGCTGGCCCGCCAGCTCCTCCAGGAGGGCCTGGTGGACGAGTTCCACCGCTTCCAGTCGACGACCCCGGCCCACGGCCCCCGGGTGGACCTGGACATGAGCCGCCTGCCGGCGCACCGCAGCCGCACGCCCTTCCCCGGCGGCGTCTGGGACGTGTTCGCGGCGTCCTAGCGGACCGCCCTCAACCGCCCCCCACGAGCCGGACGACTTCCAGGCGGTCCTCGGCCTGGAGGCCGCGCTGGGGCCACTCGGCCTTGCGGATGACCTGGCCGTTCAATTCGATGGCGCTCCCGAAGTCGGGCAGGCCCATCCACCGGGCGAGGTCGGCGACCGTGCCCAGCTCCGGCGCCTCCTGGGGCTGGCCGTTGATGATCAGGCGCATGCGGGCCCCTACCGCGCCAGGCCAGCGGCCTGGAAGCCCGCTTCCAGATCGGCCTTGAGGTCGGCCTCGTCCTCGATGCCCACGGAGAACCGCAGGAGGCCGTCGGAGATGCCGAGGCGCGCCTTCACCTCCGGCGGGGTGCGCAGGTGGCTCATGCTCGCCGGGTGCTGGATGAGGCTCTCCACGCCGCCGAGGCTGACGGCCCGCGTGATGACGGACAGGGCCTCGCAGAACCGCTGGCCAGCCGCCAGACCTCCCGCCAACTCGAAGCTGAGCATGGCGCCGAAGCCGCCGGTCATCTGGCGCGCGGCCACCGCGTGCCCGGGGTGCTCCCGGTTGCCCGGGTAGTCCACCCGCACCACCTGGGACTGCCAGAGCAACCAGGCCGCCAGGGACTGGGCGTTGTCCGCCGCCCGGCGAACGCGGAGGCACAGGGTCTTGAGGCCCCGGTGAAGAAGCCAGGCGGAGAAGGGATCCACCGTCGGCCCGGTGATCTTGGTGGTGCCCCAGCAGGCGGCGATATCCGCTTCCGAGCCGGCGATGACGCCGGCCACCAGGTCCGAGTGGCCGCCCAGGTACTTGGTCGCGCTGGACACGCTGAGGTCGATGCCCAGTTCCACGGGCCGGGTGAAGATGGGCGTGGCGAAGGTGTTGTCGGCCACCGTCCGCACCCCCCGGCGCCGGCCCAGGTCGGCGACCATGGCCAGGTCGGTGATGCTGAGCGTGGGGTTGGAGGGGGTCTCCGCGAAGATCAGGCGGGTCCCGTCGGTGACCGCGGCCTCCCATTCCGCCGCGTCCAGGGTGTTCTGGACCCAGGTGATGCGCAGGCCCTTCTGGGTCTCCCAGCGGCGCAGCAGCTGCTCGGTGCCCAGGTAGATGGCAGCCGGGGCCACCACGTGGTCCCCCGGCTTGAGGAAGGTCTCGAAGACCGTCGCGAAGGCGCTCATGCCGCTGCTGGTGATGAGGGCCCGCTCGGCCTTCTCCAGGGAGGCCACCACGGCCTGGACCTCGCTGAAGTTGGGGTTGCCCCACCGGGTGTAGAACTGGGGCGGCTCCACGGCGGCGGCGAACTCCGCCCCCTCCGCGTTCTCCTTCAGTTCGAAGACGGAGGTCTGGAAGATGGGGGTCGTCACCGACCGGGTTCCATTGTGCTTCCGTCCCGCGTGGATCGCGGTCGTGCTGAGGCCCCACTCATGCGGATCCATGCCCGTCCTCCCCGGGCCCGTCCTTGGGCCGCGCGCAGGGGCCATGGTATCACCCCGCGCGGCCTTCCAGGTCAGCGGGCCAGGCGGAAGACGATGGAAAGGGCCGCCACGGCGACGAGGATGATGAAGACCAGGCGCCAGACGGTGGGCGGCGCATCGGCCGGATGTCCCGCCTGGGCGGCGGGGTCCTCCAGGGCCGCGCGGGTGAGTTCGTCCTCGTCGGCCTCCGGGGGCTCCGGATGGGGCGGGATGAGGCCGCCGCTGAGCTGGCCCATGACGACGGGCTTCCAGGCCTCCGGATCCCGGTTCGGCTGTTCCTGGTCAGGCGCCATGGCTGGCCTCCCCTTCCGCCAGGGCTTCGTCCAGGCAGGCGTTCACCAGGGCCGGATCGGCCTTGCCTCCGCCGGCCTTCATGACCTGGCCCACGAAGAAGCCCCGGAGGAGGGCCTTGCCCCCGCGGTACTCGGCCACCTGGGCGGGATGGGCGGCCAGCACGCCGTCCACCAGGGCGCGGATGGCCCCGGCGTCCCGCACCTGGCCCAGCCCCCGGGCGGCGACGATGGCCTGGGGGCTCCCCTCCCCCGCCAGGAGCGCGGGGAAGACCACCTCCCGGGCGGTCTTCAGGTTGAGGGTCCTGGCCTCCACCAGGCGGATGAGTTCGCCCAGGTGCTCCGGCGCCAGGCCCAGGGCCTCCAGGGGCAGGTTCCGGGCGTTGAGGACCCGGCTCACGTCCCCCAGCATCCAGTTCGCGGCCTGCTTCCCATTCCCCGAAGCGGCCGCCACCGCCTCGAAGCACGCGGCGAAGGCCGGCGACTGGAGCAGCATGCCGGCCTCGTAGGGGGTCAGCCCGTGCTCCCGGATGAAGCGCGCCTCCCGCGCCCAGGGCAGTTCGGGCAGCGCGGCGCGGGCGGCCGCCACCTCCGCGGGGGACACCTGGAGGGGCGGCAGGTCCGGTTCCGGGAAGGTGCGGTAGTCCTGGTGCTCCTCCTTGCTCCGCTGGGGCCGGGTCTCGCCCAGGTCCGCGTCCCACCCGCGGGTCTCCTGGCGGAAGGCGCCCCCCGCCTCCAGGATCCCGGTCTGGCGGTCCACCTCGAAGGCCAGGGCCTGGCGCACATGGCGGAAGGAATTGAGGTTCTTGATCTCCACCCGGGTGCCGAAGGGCGCCCCCGGCCTGCGGACGCTCACGTTCGCGTCGCAGCGGAAGGAGCCCTCCTCCAGGTTGCCGTCGCAGATGCCAAGGAAGACCACCAGCCGGTGGAGGGCCTTCAGGTAGTCGGAGGCCTCCTGGGCGCTCCGCAGGTCCGGCGCCCCCACGATCTCCAGGAGGGGGACCCCCGCGCGATTCAGGTCCACCCAGGTGAATCCCTTGGAGGCCCCGTGCAGGGACTTGCCCGCGTCCTCCTCCAGGTGGGCCCGGAGGATGCCCGCCCGCACCGGCCCCTCGGCCCCCCGCACCGCGGGATCGCCGGGCACGTCCAGGTGCCCGTCCTCCACGAGGGCCACGGGCCCCTGGGTGATCTGGTAGCCCTTCGGCAGGTCCGGGTAGAAGTACTGCTTCCGGTAGAAGGTGCTCCGGGGCTGGATCCGGGCGTCCAGGGCCAGGCCCAGGCGGAGGGCGGCCTGGACCGCCTCCCCGTTGAGGGTCGGCAGGGCGCCGGGCAACCCCAGGCACACGGGACAGGTTCGGCTGTTGGGCTCCCCCCCGTACCGGTTGGGGCACGGACAGAACATCTTGGACCGGGTCAGCAGCTGGACGTGGACTTCCAGGCCGATGACCGCTTCGTAGGCAACCACCATGGAGCGCTCCGGCCCCCAGTGTACCTGCTCAGACCCGGGGCGGCTCGACGTTGAACGCGGCCCCTCACTTGCCCAGGCAGAACCCGCTGAAGACCTGGTCCAGGGCCGTCTCGGCGCGATCCTCCCCCGTGAGGCGGGCCAGGAGGCTCCAGGCGCCCTGGAGGAGGGAGGCGGCGATCTCCGGGGGCGTGGCGGGGTCCAGGCCGGTCAGGAGGTCCGCCTGGGCGGCGAGCTCGTCCAGCAGCTCCCGCTGCCGCCGGGTGTCCAGGGCCCCCAGGCAGGCGTCGGGGGACCAGGCCCCCAGGAAGCGGGTCCGCAGGGCCTCCGCCAGGGCGGCCAGATCCCCGGTCGCGGCGCTGACGCAGGGGGCGCCGGGATCCGGCGCTCCGCCCAGGTCCGCCTGGGTGCGCACCCGCAGGACCTTGGCGGCGTAGGGGGCCAGGTGGGCCTCCACGGCCGGGTCGGGCGCCGCGTCGGCCAGGGGCACCAGGTGCAGGATCAGGTCGGCCCGGGCCAGCTCCTCCCCCACCCGGGCCACCCCGAGGCGCTCCACCGGATCCTGGCTCTCCCGGAGGCCCGCCGTATCGAGGAGGTGCAGGGGCAGGTCCGCCCACTGGGCGGCCACGTCGATCACATCCCGGGTGGTGCCCGGGTGCTCCGTCACGATGGCCCGGTCCTGCCCGGCCAGGGCGTTGAAGAGGGTGCTCTTCCCGGCGTTGGGGCGTCCGGCCAGCACCACCCGGATGCCGTCCCGGAGCCACCGGGCGGCGGCCGCCCGTTCCTGTTCCACGTGGAACACCCGCCGGAGGGGGTCCAGGTCCGCCGCCAGGGCGGTCAGGTCGAGGCCGATGCCCTCCTCCTCCCCGTAGTCGACGCAGGCCTCCGCCCGGGCCACCCAGGGCGCCAGGGCCGCCTTCGCCCGGGCCACCCAGGGGGGCGCGCCCCCACTCCGGGCCTGGGCCTGGCGCAGCTGGGCGTCCGTCGTGGCCCCCACCAGGTCCCGGAGGGCCTCGGCGCCCAGGAGGTCCACCTTGCCGTTCAGGAGGGCCCGGCGGGTGAACTCGCCCGGCTCCGCCCCCCGGATGCCCAGGGTGGCCAGGTGGTCGAGGAGCCGCCGAACGAGCAGCGGGTTGCCGTGGACCTGGAACTCCACCACGTCCTCCCCCGTGTAGCTGTGGGGGGCCGGGAAGTGGAGCACCAGGGCCCGCTCCCGGAACCCGTCCCAGGCCAGGGTGCGCACCTGGGCCATCCGAGGAGGCGGAAGGGCCACCATGGAGACCAAGCGCTCAGCCAAGCTATCGCCGGACAGGCGCACCACCGCCACGGCGGCGGGCACCAGGGGGGTGGCGGGGGCACAGATGGGTCCCGTCCGGGCCCCGGAGAGGTCAGGCACGGCGGCGACCCCTTCCCATGGCCCGGCCGGCCCTAGACGCGGCTGACCTTGAGGGCCTTGAACGTGCCGGTGCCTTCGCTCTCGGTCGTGAACCCGGGCTCGCGGGCCAGGACGAGGTGCACCCAGCGGCGCTCGCGGGGGCTCAGGGAGGCGAAGGTGTACGACCCCAGGCTCCGGGCCTTCTCGGCCGCGAACTGGGCCATGGCCACGATCTCCTTCATGCGGAAGAGGCGGAAGGACTGCACGTCCAGGTAGGCCTGGCGGTGCTCCTCGCGCTCGCCCTGGGCCTCGTGGACGAGGAACTGGAGGGCGTCCAGGGCCATGCCCTTGTTGGCCGCCAGCCAGTGGGCGTCGGGACCGTCGATCACGATGCGGTTGGGAAAGAGTTCCTCATCCCCGGAGGGAACGGTCGCCGTGGTCACCTGGAGGCCCAGGTGGGAGCACCACCGGCCCACCGCTTCGGGGACCTGGTCGAGGGACAGGGAGGCCTTGCGCATGCTTCCTCCGGGATCAGACCACGATCGGCTGGGGCTTGTAGCCGCGCATCACCAGCCAGGTCTGAAGAATGCCAATGAGGTTGAACATCAGGTAGTAGAGGCAGAGGCCCGAGGGGGTCGTGGCGAAGAAGAAGGTGAACATCACCGGCATCATCACCATCATCATCTTGCGCTGGGTCGGATCGCCCACGGAAGGGGTCATGGCCTGCTGCACGATCATGGAGACGCCCATCAGGATCGGAAGGACGTAGAAGGGGTCGTGGGCCGACAGGTCCTTCAGCCAGAAGGCGAAGGGCGCGTGCCGCAGCTCGAACACGGCGTTCAGCATGGACCACAGGGCGAAGAACACGGGCATCTGGAGGAGCATGGGGAGGCAGCCGCCCATGGGGTTGTGGCCGTTCTTCTTGTAGAAGGCCATCAGCTCCTTCTGCATCTCGGCCTTCTTGGCCATGTCGTTGCCGAACTTCTCGTACTTGGCCTGGAGGGCCTTCTGGTGGGGCTCCAGCTCCTTCATGCGCAGCATCTGCACCGTGGTCTTGGTGTTCAGGGGCCAGAGGACGCCGCGGATGAGGACGGTCAGCAGGATGATCGACCAGCCCCAGTTGGGCACCACCTGGTGGATGCCGCGGAGGATCATGAACAGGAGTTTGGCGACCAGGCCGAAGAAGCCGAAGTCCATGACCTGGACGAAGATCTTGCCGTCATCCTTGCGGCCGGGCAGATGGAAGGCGCTCAGTTCCTCGGCCTGCTTGGGGCCCAGGTAGAGGCGGGCGGAAGCGGTGCCGCCCGCGGGGGCGGACAGGAGGTAGCCCTTGGCCCCGTCCCGGACCGGGAGGGAGGCGGCATCCCAGATCGCCGCGAAGTACCAGCTGCGCTGGCCCTTGGAGCCGGCGTCGACGCCCGCGTCCAGGCCCACGCGGGTGGCGGCGGGGGGCAGGACCTTGCGCTTGGCGCCCAGGAAGCTGAAGAAGGGGTCCTTCAGCATGTCGCCCCAGGACACCGCGTGGATGTCCTTGGGTTCCAGGGTGAAGACGCGGCCCAGGTTGTGCACGGAGGCCTCGCCGTCCGGCATGGGCACCAGGTTGAGGGCCATGGCGCGGGGGCTCGTCCAGGCGACTTCGACCACATGGTCCTGGTCCGGCACCCGGTAGACGAGGCGGTCGCCTTCGGGCGACGTGAAGGTCACCACCTGGAAGCCGTTCTCGACCGTGACCGCGGGGTCGCCCTGGAACCGGGCCGCCACGGCGGCGCCGAGGCCGGGGAAGTCGTGGGCGACCTCCTTGCCCTCCTTGTCCCGGTGGGCCTCCGTGAAGAAGGCGGTGCCGTCGCTCCAGCGGGCCTGCACCAGCGCGCCGTCCTGCTTGCGCCAGGTGAGCTGGAGGACCGGGGTCTTCAGGGTGAACCGGGCGGCGGGATCCGCCGCGGGAGCCTGTCCGGCCGAAGCCTGGGGCGCGGTCGCGACGGGCGCGGCGGGAGCAGGCGCGGGAGCGCTCTCCTGGCGGACCACCGTCTGGGCCGGAGCCGGCTTGGTGGGATAGAGCGTGCTCATGGCGTAGTTGTAGCCCAGCAGCATGACGATGCTGGCGGCCACGAAGATCACCATATTCCGGTTGTTCATCGGGATTCCCAACGGGTCAGGGCCAGCGTGAGCTGGCCGACGATTTCCTGGTACGTGAACGGGCAGCCCCGGGCGGAACCGCGGGCCGGTCGGACCCACACAACGCCTGGACTGCCTTGGAGATGGGAATGCTGCCTGAGCACCTGGAGGAAGGCCATGCGTACGCGCCGACGGAAGCGGTTGCGCTGAACCGCCCGTCCCTGCTTGCGGGATGCGTTCACCAGCAGCAGAGGCTCGACGCCTCCGGCCAGACGCCACACGCGGATGTCCAGGGGCTGCTCCTTCCCCAGCAGGGGACGGGGCGGTATCTGGGGGACCGCGTGATCCTGGCGCCGCACGACCCGGTAGCGCCCGGCCACCCTCATCGCACTAGAGTGCGAGGACGTGACGGCCCTTGGCCCGGCGGCGCTTGAGCACCAGACGGCCATTCTTGGTCTTCATCCGGCTGAGGAAACCGTGCGTCTTGGCACGACGGCGGTTGTTGGGCTGGAAAGTGCGCTTCATGGTCCACCTCGGGGCCCAGGCCAATGGCAAGGGCGAACCTTCGAGGCTACCAGCAGATCATCTTTCCCTCAACCCCAAAGAGGAGAACCACCCTTCCGGGGTGGTGCTAA